>JAUNPN010000006.1 GCA_030536655.1 bacterium
AGAGCAGCTGATTTGTAATCAGCAGGTTGTAGGTTCAAGTCCTATCACCAGCTCTTTTAAATTAAAGCTGTCGGATTAATTCCGGCAGTTTTTTTGTGACTTTTTTAATGTATAATTTTTGAGTAACAGCTTGAGCATGGAATGATAAACAAAAAATATTAATTTATCTTTTTTTTTATGTTAGTATTGACAATAATATGAAAAAGGTGTATAATAAAAACATAGATTATGAAGCAGAATTTGTATAAAAAACAGAGATTCTGAAACGGTAAAATGATATGATTCGGGGAGGAGAAAACCATGGCAAAGTATAGTAAACCTATAATTGACGTACTGTATTTTGACGAAGAAGAAGTTGTAACGGCAAGCACTCCGGAGAAGGGGCGTTATGCAGCGGATTTAATGAATGAGTATTTCTTTGGAGAAGGCAAGGCGTCACAGACAACCACTGTAAATATTCAACAAGTAAAGGTTACCGATAATTAAAGAAGGGAGAAAACGTAAAAATGAAATTTTTCGGAAAGAAAGCCGCTGCGGCATTTATTACTGCGTTATCGTTAATTGCGTCAAGCGCGGCTCCGGTATTTGCCGAGGGTTCAAAGGAAATGACGACTGTTCCGGCAGGCGATGGGGATCTGGCAAATGTCACGGGCGCATACCGTCCTTATCTTGACTGGCGCGACAGAGATCAGTTCAAAATGCCGAGTGAGAATGTAATCTATGTTTATGCAAACGAGGGAGAAAAGATTTTCTTTGGAAGTGATGTTACCGGTGCGAGTGACAGAAGCATTACGGCTGTTGTAGAACCAAAGACGGGTTTTGAAGACGAAAAAACTATTAATTTTTCAGGTCAAACCTACCAAGGCGCAAGCATTGCGGTTACATTGCCTGAAGAAGGTAAGACTGATACCGCAGTTAACCCGGAGAAGCTTAACACTGATAAGCCTGATACCACAGTTAACCCGGATAAGCTTAGCACTGATGAGCCTAAAATAGATTCTTTTGCTGATGGAAATACCCTTGAAACAACAACAGAACCGGACAGAAACAAAATCTATATGTTTAAAGTAACGGAGAACGGCGCGGGACATATCGCAAACCGCGCGCAGGAGCAGAAGGGTCCTAACGGAGTTGGCGGAACGACAGACGGCTATGAGCCGCTCAGTTTTACCGCCCCGTATACGGGTACATATTCGTTCCGTTTCCTTTCGTCGGAGTATGATACCTCCGATATTCCGGATGTTGAGGCTATTCCCGCAAAAAATCGTACGTCTTATGCGACGATTGATTTTGACGGAGCCGAAGTTGGGAGTATGACCCAAAATGAGATGTATTATGAACAGAATTTGGGATATGTAAATTTCTATAATATATATGGAGTAAGCGGAGTAAGTAACAGAACGGCGTCAATTGAAGCTGTAGCCGATGGAACAACCATAAATGTTCCGGTAACAGACTACAGTGAGGCAAAGATTTATCAGGCGGGAAAGAAATATCTGCATAAAACAAGCAATAATGCGACCAAAGATGGAGGAAGCGTAGGTTTTACTCCGCTGCATTCTAATATAGAGCTGGAGATTGTATGGCAGAAAGCCGGAGAAGATACAAACAAGAGAACCTTATATGTTGTTCAGGGAGACAGAGAAACAAAAATTGATACTACGGATACAAATGTAAAGGTATCTAAAGTTACGTCGATAGGCGGATATCCGATTAAGGCGGGAGAAGAAGTCAGGGTCTTTGTTATGGGAGGAAATAATTCATGTGAATCTAAAATATATGAAATAAGATATTTCTATGACAAAGCGGTTATCCCTGAGTATACAGCTCCGCCGCCTACGCCGGCTCCGGTTACTACGACAATTAATTTGGGACAGTTAACGGCTCAACCGGATATGTATACAACTGATACAACGATTGGCGATGCATCGTTGTATTCGGCAACCTTCTATGGTGCTACTAAGAGTGATATGGGGAACGGAACTAATGATAAAAACAGAGGATATACGGTTACTGCAATGAGTGATGATGAAAAAACACTTTATCCGGGAAGTACAAATAAAGTGTATTTTATGGCTGCAATGCTGAATCTTGATGAAAATTATGAAATAACAGCTCAAACTGCGGCTGTATTGGGCTTTACTCCTAAAATGGGAAAACCTTCATTGGAAATTACATGGGGGCCGACATCCAAAGCTAGATTACACTATCAAACAGGAGCGAGTGAAGAAAAAACAGCTGATATATCTGAGTTAACAACAACAACAGTGCAGCTTACAAAAGATAAGACGACATATATATTTTTTGATGGTGCTACAACCATATATGAACTTAAATACACTTACACGCCGGAGGATACAGTAACCGCTTCATCATCAGACGAAACGTCAGCGGTATCGCTTATGGAGACGGAAGCAACTCAGCAAGTGCTGTCACAATCGCGTTTCTGGGATTTCTATGATATTGAAGCAGGTGTTCAATATGCGGCAGGCAGCTTATATGACAAATATTTAAAAGCAAATGCAGGAGTGACAACGTGTGAAGGATATATACCGCTTACAAATACAGGCTTTGAGTTCACTCCGGCATACAGCGGAAGTGTTGAAGCTATATTTGAAACAGATAATACGGCAGATTCGGAGCTTACTGTTTCACAAGGGGATAACACAGCAGTATCTGTCCCGGCAAATCGTGAAAATACTGAATCGGCTAAGCTTGAGAATGTTGCTGCATATCAGCCTGTAAAGATTTATGCGAGCAAAGGAACTGACGTAAATCTGAAATCCATCCGTTACACAGCGGGAAGCAATCTTGCAAACCTTGCAAGAAAGGTAGACGACCCGTGGGCAAAGTCCCCCAGTGAGGTAGCGGCTTGGGATGTTACTGTGGCAAAGGCAACAACAACTACTGTTTCTTCCACATCGTGGAATATATATAGCGAATTTAATGGAATTACGACAACAACAACTTCGAAAGATGGGAAGTTAAAAGTTTATTATAGTGGTACCGCTCCGGATAGTAATAACGAAAAAATGGCAATAAAATTAAATGCAGGCTCTTATAAAAACAGCAAAATTGAAAAGAATGTTTTTGAATACACCCCTGAAGCGGATGGAAAAATATCAGTTACTGCTTATTCAACTGATGCGGCAAGAAAGGTAGTATTCACTACTGATCCGTCAACTATCTCGAATAACCCTACAGACGGAGAGGGTTTTAGTGCAACAAGTACTGATAAAGTGTTTAGCTGTGATGTGAAAAATAATAACACAGTGTATATATATGCAACAGCCGGAGTGTATTTTAAAACAATAACATTTACACCTAATGCCGGCAGCGGCACCACTGTCTACGAAGCTCAGCCGGGACGCGCATGGGCAGACATACTGTTCCTGAATGCGGGAATGTATCAGAGGTCAATGTATTCAAAGCTGAACATACTGACGAAGGACGGATTCCTTTACGATTTCAAGTTTAACGGCATACAGCCTTACGGCTTTGTATTCTATTCGAATAACCGCGGCTTCCTCTATGACCCGTACAGCCTTTCCGATAAGGAGTCATGGGGAGAAAGTGCAAATACCAACATGATTCAACCGTTGGAACGCTCGTTCCTCAGCAAAGGAAACTTTGACGTAGGTTCTGCCCCGGAGAAATTGGAGAAGGACGCAAACGGAAATCCGGTTATTTACAAAGATAAGCAGTTAAAGTCAAGAGTTCTTCCGAACTATCAGCCGGTAGATGCAGAGAGGGACTACACTCATAAGCTGTTCTTTAATAGACCTGATGAGGCGGCGCTTGAGGCATATACGGGAAACAGCAAATTAAAGGGTGAAGGAGACAATACCTTTGCAATACAAAAGACGATTCTTGACAATCTTACCTATGAAGGTCTGGGAGATCAGCAGTTAAATCCGACTGCTGCCCCGGAGGCATCAGAAAAGCCTATGCATTACGGAACGATAGGCATCGGAGGCGAATTTAAGGTTAGTTTTACAGACAAACAATGGAATGCTCTTAATACAATGGGAGCAAAGACCATCGGTGTAACGCTTGATTTCAGCGGGTATGAGCTTGATGAAAGTAAGAAGCCGGTTACTGTAAAGGACGATTCAAACTGGAATATATGGAAATCGAGGACAGATAGAAATCCAACCAATGCTGAAAAGAGCAACAAGGTAACTCTTACCGCGGCGATTGTAGGAGAAAATAAGAGCTATGCCATAGCATGGGACGGTAAGGACGCTTACGGCAATGTTGTTCCTGAGGGTAAATATAACAATAATGTCACAAGCTTTGTGGAACTCGGAACGGCGCATTTCCCGATTCTTGACGCGGAGCATAATCCGAACGGAATAAAGCTGCAGCTTGCGAATAATATCAGCTTAGCCGGAAGTACAAGCGAAACCCCGGCGGCAACGTCGATGCCGAAGGACATGGTATACTATAACAATTCGGCGGTAAGCCCGCAGATAGACGCGAGCGCTCCGACAAACTGGTTATACGCTAACTGGGCGAGTGCGGTCAAGACCCCGTCAAAGATAGGCGACGGTGAGAACCATGTTGACGGAGTACAGTCAAATTATAATACTAACGCTGCGGACGGCGCAATGAGGTTCGGAGGATATGATAAAGCTAACGATACAGCAATAAACAGTGATGCGGATGCGGGATACGGCAACTATGCCGCGCTTGACATTTGGACTAAGTACGAGGTCAAGCAGGACGCAACAATAGCTTTCGGCGTAAAGGCTGCGGAAAGCGTTCCGGCATATGTATCCTTTGTTGCCGAGGACGGTACTGCTTCGCCTAAGGATAATAGCACCGAATTGACGGAATCACACTTGAAGTTTAGAGGTGGGGAGCTTCCGACAGAGGGCAGTAAAATTAAGGGAAAAGCTGGTATTTACGGAAATACAATTTCGACAGGCTTCCTTACCAAATTCAAAACAGACACAAACGTTACGGATAATTACATCACATGGGAAATCACGATTCCGAAAATTCAGGAAGGTGGAAAGAGCTATGGAGAAACATACATCAAGCTGCCCGTAGATACGCCGTATGAAACTGCATCGCTGGACGCTGCGGCGCTGTACGATACGTTCGTTGGAGTGACGGAAGATACGGCTGCGGACGATGATGTATTAAACATAGGAGATGAAGTATCGGGTGACGAAAATGCCGATATGTCGTCGTCGGATACGGAGGTAGATATGACGCAGAAACCGGACGAGGGCGGCGAAAGCATTGCGGATGATGAAGCGGCACAGCAGTTCCTGCTGGAGGCAAGCGCTGAAACTCAGACGGGAACTTCTGTAGACGCAAAGCTTGGCGTTGACGGAACTGCTGTACTAACAGATACAAGCGCTGAAAATGCGTCAGGTACGCAGATTTATAATGCGGGCAGCATTCACAGAGTGTCGTTTGAAAATTTGACAGGCGACAGCCTTACATTGAAGATTAAGCAGCAAACTGTTGTTAGCGGCGGTACAGATGTGGTAATCGGTCTTGTAATCGACAACCTCTATGCACCGAATGCAACGGCAAAGGCAACCTACGGTGATGCGAATGTTGAACAGGCATACCGCGCGATAAATGCAGCGGGATATCAGGATTATCTGAAAGTAGAGGGTAATAATAACGGCTACGATCCGAATAGTAACGAAAAATATATCACCAAAGAATCAAAATGATAATAAATCAAACAGGGCAGTTCAAATGAACCGCCCTGTTTAATGTTATACGTTATAATGAAACGGCGGCAGTCAAAGCTTTATCTTTACCGCCTGTTCCATATCCTCGACCAGTCCGCGCATATGGGCGCAGGTATCGTTCCGCAGCGCTGCGGCGGTAACCGCAATTCGTTCCTCGTACTTCCCCGCATTTCTTACGGCATTCTCCGAAAGCTCCAAAAGCTCATCTATTTCCTCCGATACGCTCCTTGCACAGCTGAGTATGTTTTCCAAAAGTTCCTTGTCGTTTGTTTCCGGCATTGCAGTATTTCACCTCCGGGTGTTGTTTATGTATATACTATTATACCATTAAATATGCGATTCATCAATTATTGTAACAAAAAATTAATATTTAGAACCGAAATTTAACAAAAAATAAAAAAAACACCGTAATAATGAAAATGAAATATTGACTTATCGGAATATTTATGATATTATATTGTCTATGATGGTTGCAGTATTTTTTCAGAGGGAAAGATAAAATGATAATCGAAACAGTAAAATATATAAATTTAGTAGCGGGACTGTTGTTTTTTGTACTATATTTCTATCAGTTCTTCTATCTCCTTGTACCTTATATCAAAAAGGAGGCGCCGCACAAGCCGGTAAAAATGCACCGATATGCGGTACTGATTTCAGCGCGCAACGAGGAAAAGGTAATTTCAACTCTCGTTGATTCCATTCACCGCCAGTCATATCCGCAGGAGCTTATTGACGTTTATGTAATTGCAGATAACTGTACGGACAGAACCGCGCAGATGGCGGAAAAGGCGGGCGCTGTTGTTTTCGTGAGAAACGATATGGATAATGTGGGAAAGGGCTATGCTCTCGATTACGCGGTTCACCGCATTTTCAGAGAAAAGGGCGAGGACGCCTATGACGGCTTTATGGTTTTTGACGCGGATAACATTCTTGACGTCGATTATATCAAATCAATGAATCAGACGTTTTCGGACGGTCACAGGATCATAACAAGCTACCGTAATTCAACAAACTACGGTACAAACTGGATAAGCGCGGGTTATGCTCTCTGGTACATAAGAGAATCCAAATTCCTTAACTATTCGAGAATGCTCCTGAACACCGGATGCGCTATATCGGGAACGGGCTTCCTTGTACATAAGGACGTTATAAAGCGTATCGGCGGCTGGAAGTTTTTCCTGCTTACCGAGGATATTGAGTTCTCGATCGCAAACGCGATGGAGGGAGAGAAGATTGCTTACTGCAATGACGCAATCCTCTATGACGAACAGCCGGTAACGTTTAAGCAGTCGTGGACACAGCGCCTGCGCTGGGCAAGAGGGTTTCTGCAGGTATTCGGAAAGTACGGCTGCAAGCTTATAAAGTGTATCTTTACAAAAAAGAGTACTACCTGCTATGATATGGCGATGACAATTCTTCCGATGATTTTTATGTCCTTGTTCATATTTATTGCCAATGCATTCGCATTAATTGCGGGCGCATGCTGCGGCGAGGACTGGCAGTCTCTTGCAATAACCTTGCTTGAATGGGTAAGGAACGGCTACATAATGCTTTTTGCACTCGGTGCGATTACAATTATATCTGAGAACAAGAAAATACATACAAGCGGATGGAAAAAGTTTCTCTATCTTTTTACATTCCCGATATTTCTTTTCACATACATACCGATTTCCATAGTGGCAATTTTCAAGAATGTGAAATGGGAGCCGACAGAGCACCTCGGTCCGTCAGTTAACCCCACAAAGATTGAAAACAATAAAATAGAGGATAAATAAAAAATTTATAAAATTTTCAAAAAACTATTGATTTTTTTTTATAAATAAGGTAAAATAGATATAGCATTTATAACGAATGATTATAGGAGGACTTTTATTATGGTAACAGCAGGCGATTTCAGAAATGGCGTTACATTTGAATTTGAGGGCGGCGTATGGCAGATTGTTGAATTTCAGCATGTAAAGCCGGGTAAGGGTGCAGCCTTTGTCAGAACAAAGATTAAGAACGTAATTACAGGCAGCGTTGTTGAAAAGACTTTCAGACCGACAGAAAAATTTGAGAACGCTTATGTTGAGAGAAAGGATATGCAGTACTCATACAATGACGGTGACCTCTACTACTTCATGGATCAGGAAACATATGATATGATTCCTATCAGCATGGATGCGGTAAAGAATGAAATGAAGTTTGTTAAGGAAAACGATATTTGTAAAATTTTATCATATAAGGGCAATGTTTTCGGTCTTGAGCCGCCGACGTTTGTTGAGCTGGCTATCACAGAAACAGAGCCGGGCTTCGCGGGAAACACCGCAACAGGCGCGACAAAGCCGGCAACTCTTGAAACAGGTGCGGTTATTCAGGTTCCGCTCTTTGTTGACGGCAGCGACATTATTCGTGTTGACACAAGAACGGGCGAATACATGGAGCGCGTGACAAAGTAATTTTAAGAAAGAACTCAGGGGCGGTTCTGTTGTGTCTTCAATGGGACACAGCGGAACCGTCCCTTTAATTTCACCAAAAGAAAGGAAGTGCGCACATGAGTGACTTAACAAAAAAAGCGGTATATTTAAAAGGTCTTAAGGACGGAATGTCCGGTGAGCTGACGTCTGAGAACATTAACAGGCTTCTTGACAGTCTTATTGACATTAACGAAAAGCTTTCCGAAAAAGTGGAGGAGCTTGAAGAAAGAATTAAAATACTGGAGCTGTTTGATTCTGAAAAACTCGGCAACGACAAAGTCGGATTCAGCTATGACGAAGATGATGATGAAGATGAGGACTTCGATGATTTTGAAGATGAGGACTATGACGATGGGGAAAGCGATTTGTTCGATATACAGTGTACCGAATGCGGAGAAGACTTCACTGTGGAATATGATGAAATCATGAGTGACGATGCAATAAGGTGTCCGCACTGCGGCGCGCGCATTGAGCTGGCAATTGATTTTGATGACGATGAAGGCATATCCTTCTGACGTTTGCGTAGGGCAGAGAGGCGGTTTTGCCGGCGGTCACGGCGGAACCGCCTTACTGCGTTCGCTCCCGCGCGGACTTTATATTCATATTCCGTTCTGTGTGCAGAAGTGCAGATATTGCGACTTTGTGTCCTACTGCGGCAAAGAGGATGATTATGACGCGTATATTGACGCGCTTATAAATGAAATGAGAAGCTATGCCGGAACGGAAGCCGATACGGTTTTTCTCGGCGGAGGTACGCCTTCGATTCTTTCCGCGGCACAGCTGGAACGGCTGTGCGGCGCGGTATTCGATATATTTAAGTTGAGCAGCGGCTTTGAATTTACGGCAGAGGCAAATCCCGGAACAATAGACGCTGAAAAGGCCCGCGTGCTTTTAAATTCGGGAGTAAACAGGCTTAGTCTAGGCGTACAGTCCTTCAATGACGCTGAGCTTAGGACTTTGGGCAGGATTCATGACGCGAAAACTGCTTATAATACGGTTTTAGCGGCGGCTGACGCGGGATTTGAAAATATAAGCATAGACCTAATGACTGCCCTGCCGGGGCAGAGTATGGAATCTCTTATGAACACGCTTAATATTGCGGCGGAGCTGCCGCTTAAGCATATCAGCGCGTACAGCCTGATAATAGAGGACGGTACACCGCTTGCGGCGGATTATGAGATGGGGCTGCCGGATATACCGGATGAAGATTCGGACAGAGATATGTATGCGGCAGCAAAGTCGTTTCTGGAAAGCAGGGGATTTTATCAGTATGAGATTTCAAACTACGCAAGGAAAGGCTATGAGAGCCGTCATAATATTAAGTACTGGGAATGCAGGGAATATATTGGAATAGGAGCGGCGGCGCACTCGTATATTGATGGGACGAGATTTTCAAATACGGCTTCTTTAGAGAAGTATATGAGCGGTGACCGGCTCAGCTGTGAAAGAGAGCTTCTGAGTGAGCATGACATGATTTTTGAATTTATAATTATGGGAATGAGAATGAACAGAGGAATAAATGAAGCGGAGTTTAGGTTAAGGTTCGGCACTGATATAAGAGAAATGTACGGTGCACTGCTGAATAGGTTTGAAAGCGGCGGATTCATTGAGAGTGCCGATGGATATATTCGTTTTACTGAAAAGGGCAGAGATGTGTCAAATTCAATTTTATGTGAATTTGCGGAATAGCAGGAAAATGCTGTTTAACAGCGTTAGCTGAACTAAAAATAAAACAGCCGAAGTAAATACTCCGGCTGTTTTAATACCGATGGCCGGGGTCGAACCGGCACGGGTATCACTACCCACGGGATTTTAAATCCCGGGCGTCTGCCTATTCCGCCACATCGGCATATTGCTTCTGCAACATTAACTATTATAACAGATGTACCGGGTTTTGTCAAGGCTTTTTTGATTTTTTTTTACGAATTTATAAGAATTGGACAGAGAATATTGTTTTTGGGTGTTATGCTGAGCTGCGGCACAGAAAAAGGACTTTGACAAGTCCTTTTCGGTCATTTTTTATAATTCTCCTGGAAATCTATAATTTCATTATAGTTATCGTACTCGTAATCGTTTTTGGGGGCAAAAGCGATAAGTCCGGTCTGCTCGGTTGCGGATACGGCCTCCATATCGCAGAGCAAATCAAAACGTTCCGGTGTAAGCTCATTTTTAATGGGTCTGTGTGATTTCTTCATGCTTTCTCCTTTCATTAATGCCGGGTTCGGCTGAATTTATTTTGTTACAGCCTTATTGTTTTCGGAAACACGTAATTTTATTAATTTGCTGTATACCAATTTATTCAATAAGACTTGAATTTTTTACAGATATATGGTATTATATATAACAGGAGTTTTAGGACAGTTCATTAAAGCAGCTGCCCAAAGACTGTTCGCTCAGATAGGCTTTTAATATATTACCAATCAGCAACGGAAGGAGAAACGAATTTTGAAACAGCTTTTTAAATTCCTGGCACCATATAGGAAGGAAAGTATTCTGGGACCGCTGTTCAAGCTGCTCGAAGCATCGTTTGAACTGCTTGTTCCTATGGTTATGAAGGCAATAATTGATACAGGCATCAACGGAGGCGGAGGTCGTCCGTACATCGTAAAAATGTGTATTGTGCTTATCGCATTGGGACTTATCGGAATGCTCTGCTCGTTTACGGCACAGTTCTTTGCCGCAAAGGCTGCGACCGGATTTGCGGCAGATGTAAGGCATGCTCTTTTTAAGCATCTTGAAGGCTTGTCCTTTACTGAAATTGACCGCATCGGAACCTCGACAATGATTACAAGAATGACGTCTGATGTGAATTTGCTTCAGAACGGAGTAAATCTTACGCTGAGATTACTGCTTCGCTCGCCGTTCGTTGTTATCGGAGCGATGATTATGGCTTTTATGGTAGATTTTAAGGCGGCTCTTGTATTTGCCGTGGTTATACCGGTGCTTGCCGTGATAGTGTTCGGAATTATGCTCATTACGATGCCTATATATAAGAGGGCGCAGAAGGCATTGGACGCGGTGCTGAAAAGCACTCGTGAAAATCTCGGCGGTATCAGGGTAATCAGAGCATTTTGTAAGGAATACAGTGAAACTAACGAGTTTAACGCGAAAAACGAAGCTCTCGCGGATATTCAGAAATATGTCGGAAAAATTTCCGCTCTTATGAATCCTGTTACGTATGTCGTGATAAATGCGGCTGTAATTGTTCTTATATATGTGGGAGCGCTTCGTGTTGAGTCGGGAGTGCTGCTCCAGGGCGGTGTGGTTGCTCTTTATAACTATATGTCTCAGATATTGGTTGAACTGATTAAGCTGGCGAATATGATAATTTCTCTCACAAAGGCAATCGCCGGAGGAAACAGAGTGGCGGATGTTCTGAACGAAAAATCAACGCTTGTAAACGGTACTCTGAAGAACGGAAGCTCCGGAGGAAGCGTTGAGTTTAAGAATGTGACGCTTGTTTACAGCGGCAGCAAGGAAGCCTCGCTCGAAGATATTTCATTCGAGGCAAAGCCGGGCGAAACGATAGGCATTATCGGCGGTACAGGCTCCGGAAAGTCCTCGCTTGTGCATTTGATTCCGAGGTTTTATGACGCGGCGTCAGGCAGTGTTACTGTGGACGGAACAGATGTGCGGGAATATGATGTGAACGCGCTGCGCGATAAAATCGGAATAGTAATGCAGAAGGCGGTGCTGTTCAAGGGAAGTATCCGTGATAATATCAGATGGGGTAAGCCGAATGCATCGGATGATGAAATTAAAGAAGCAATCGCAGCTGCGCAGGCGTCCGAAGTAATTAATGATAAAGAGGGCGGACTTGATTATGAGCTGGAACAGGGAGGAAAGAACCTTTCGGGCGGTCAGCGTCAGCGAATGACGATTGCCCGTGCGCTTGTAAAAAAGCCGGAGATTCTTATTCTTGACGACAGTGCGTCCGCGCTTGATTTTGCAACTGACGCGGCATTGAGAAAGGCGATTCGTGATATGGATAATGCGCCGACAACCTTTATTGTTTCTCAGCGTGCGGCGTCTGTTATGTATGCGGATAAAATTATTGTGCTTGATGACGGAAGAATGGCGGGTATAGGAACGCATGACGAGCTTCTTGACAGCTGTGATATATATTCGGAAATTTACTACTCGCAGTTTCCGAAGGAGGTGCGCGGATAATGAAAAGCAATAAAGAAACAATAAAAAAGGTGTGGAAATATATTGAGAAATACCGTTTTCAGCTTATCTTGTCAATAGTGCTTGCAGGCTTTACGGTTGCGCTGACCTTGTATGTACCGATTCTTGCAGGACGCTCGATTGACTGCATAGTCGGAAAGGGCAGGGTGGATTTTGCCGGAATATTCGGTATTTTGAGAACGATAGCCATTGTTATTGTTCTGACGGCTGTCCTGCAATGGATAATGAATGCTGTAAACAACAGGATAACCTATAACGTTATACGTGATATGAGAGAGGCCGCGTTTGAAAAAATACAGAAGCTGCCGCTGAGTTATATTGACTCGCATCCCTACGGTGAAACCGTAAGCCGTGTAATCGCTGACGTCGATCAGTTTGCGGACGGCTTGCTGATGGGATTTACACAGTTCTTTACCGGGGCGGTGACAATTCTGGGAACGCTTATTTTTATGATAATGCTGCATTGGCAGATTACGATAGTGGTTCTTTTGATTACTCCGCTGTCGCTTGTGGTTGCGAATTTTATTGCTAAAAAGACACATTCAATGTTCAGACTGCAATCGGAAACAAGGGGAGAACAGACCGGATTGATTGATGAAATTATCGGCAATCTTAAGGTTGTGCGCGCATACTCGCATGAGGATGAGGCATTGAGAGATTTTGACGAGGTAAATGAAAGGCTGAGAAAATGCTCGCTTAGGGCAACCTTCTTTTCATCGCTTACAAACCCGGGAACGCGTTTTGTAAATAATGTAATGTATGCGGTTGTAGGCTTGACCGGCGCGTTTGTCGCGCTGTCCGGCGGACTTACCGTTGGTGCGCTGACGAGCTTTTTAAGCTATGCGAATCAATACACCAAGCCCTTTAATGAAATTTCCGGAGTAATAACCGAGCTCCAGAATGCGCTTACCTGCGCCGCAAGAGTTATTGAGCTGATAGAGGAGGAGCCGCAGATACCGGATGCGCCGGACGCTGAAAGAATAGAAAATGCGGACGGAAATGTTGAGCTGGAGAAGGTTTATTTTTCGTATACAAAGGATAAACCGCTTATCGAGGACTTTAACCTCAGCGTGAAAAAAGGACAGAGGATAGCTATTGTCGGTCCGACGGGCTGCGGAAAGACTACGCTTATCAATCTGCTTATGCGGTTTTATGACGCGGACAGCGGAATTATAAGGGTTGACGGCAAGGATATAATGCACGTTACAAGGGAAAGCCTGCGCCGCAGCTACGGAATGGTACTCCAGGATACGTGGCTTAAGGCTGGCACGATCAGAGAAAATATAGTTATGGGCAAGCCGGACGCAACCGATGATGAGGTTCGTGCTGCGGCGATTGAATCGCATGCCCACAGCTTTATAAGAAGACTTCCGGACGGATATGATACGGTAATCGGTGAGGACGGCGGAAGCCTTTCGCAGGGACAGAAGCAGCTTCTTTGTATTGCCAGGGTAATGCTCTGTCTGCCGCCCATGCTTATTCTTGATGAGGCTACGTCAAGCATAGACACGAGAACCGAGATAAAGATTCAGGAAGCGTTCGGCAGAATGATGGAGGGCAGAACAAGCTTTATCGTTGCGCACAGGCTTTCGACAATACGTGAGGCTGATGTAATTCTTGTAATGAAGGACGGTCATATCATTGAACAGGGAAACCATGACGAGCTGATTAAGCAAAACGGCTTCTATGCCGAATTGTACAACAGTCAATGGAAGAGGTAATAATATGTCGCTTTTTGCAATTTCGGATTTGCATCTGCCGTTGGGCGTGGATAAGCCGATGAATAAATTCGGACCGATATGGGATAATTATGTCGAGCGGCTTGCCGATAACTGGCAAAGCCTTGTCGGAGAGAATGACATTGTTGTTATGCCGGGAGATTTTTCGTGGGCGACCTACCTTGAACAAAGTGTTAAGGATTTTGCATTTCTGGATAAGCTCAACGGAAGAAAAATTCTTTCAAAGGGAAATCATGACTATTGGTGGACAACAATGAATAAGCTGAGAAAATTTATAGCTGAGAATAATTTCCGCAGTATAGACTTCATGCAGAATAACTGTTTCATGTATGAGGGTACGGCGGTGTGCGGAACTCGCGGGTGGATTCATCCGGTGTGGGACGGCTTTAGCAGTGAGGATAAGAAAATTTTTGAGCGCGAGGTTATAAGGGCGGAGCTGTCTTTGAAGGCGGCGGGACAATGCGAAGACGTTATATTTTGTTCGCATTATCCCGTTCGCTCAAATAAGCTTGAAGAAAATGCCATGACGGAGATATTAAAAAAATATAATGTAAGAGAGGTAGTCTACGGACATCTTCACGGAAATGCGCGGCGGTTTGCTGTAGAAGGAATACACGGCGAAATTCGTTACAGGCTGGTCAGCGCGGATTGTGTAAGGTTTGTGCCGCAGCTGTTGAGGTGATGAAATGAAATTAATGTTTGCATCGGATATTCACGGAAGCGCGTATTATGCGGAAAGGCTTATAAAAGCTTTTGAAAAAGAGAAACCCGAACGGCTTGTTTTGCTGGGTGACTTGCTGTATCACGGACCGAGAAATGATTTGCCGAAGGATTATGCACCGAAAAAGGTAATTGATATTTTAAACGGAATGAAGGATAGGCTTTTGTGCGTGAGAGGAAACTGTGACACCGAGGTTGACCAGATGGTTCTTGAATTCCCGATAATGGCTGATTATGCGGTAATGTGGATTGACGGAAGAATGCTGTATATGAGTCACGGGCATAGGGTAAATCCGCAGAATCCTCCGAAGCTGTCGGCAGGAGATATACTTATGAACGGACATACCCATATTCCGGCTGATGAGAAAATCGGGGATTTCAGATACCTCAACCCCGGCTCTGTATCAATTCCGAAGAACGGAAGCACACACAGCTATATGATTTATGAAAACGGTGTATTTCTCTTAAAAGAGCTTGATATATAGTACCATAAACGGTACACTAAATCAAATCTCATGATTTTTTTAGCAGCAATAATAAAAAAGTACTTGATTTTTTTAAATGTATAGTGTATAATATTTATTGTAAAAAACGAACGTTCGAAGTATCAAACATTCGTATGAAATGAAAATACCCTTGGAAAGGCGGATATATAAATGGCAAAGAAAGAAAAGGAATCAAAGCCGGCGGTCGAAAGAAAGTCTGATGAGGAAAAAAAGGAAGCCCTCAGTGCGGTCTTTAAGATAATAGAAAAGGAATACGGAAAAGGCTCAATCATGAAGCTCGGCGACACTCATGTGGCGTCGGTGGACGCTATTCCGACAGGTTCAATGACGCTTGATTTGGCTCTCGGAGTCGGCGGAATGCCGAGAGGCAGAGTGATTGAGATTTACGGACCGGAGTCATCGGGTAAAACTACTGTCGCGCTCCATGTTGTTGCTCAGGCTCAGAAAATGGGCGGTGAAGCGGCATTTATTGACGCGGAGCATGCGCTTGATCCTGTATATGCGAAGGCTCTCGGAGTTGACGTTGACAATCTGATTGTTGCTCAGCCGGATACCGGCGAGCAGGCGCTTGATATTTGTGAGGCTCTTGTTCGAAGCGGTGCGCTTGATGTAATAGTAATTGACTCTGTTGCGGCTCTTGTGCCGAAGGCAGAGATAGAGGGCGAAATGGGAGATACTCATGTCGGTTTGCTTGCGCGTCTTATGTCACAGGCTCTGAGAAAGCTTACGGCAATTATTTCAAAATCCGGGACAGCGGTAATATTTATAAACCAGCTTCGCGAAAAGGTGGGGGTAATGTACGGAAATCCCGAAACTACACCCGGCGGCCGCGCTCTGAAATTCTTTGCGTCTGTGCGTCTTGACGTAAGACGTCAGGAGGCGATTAAGAGCGGTACCGAAATCATAGGAAACAAGACAAAGGTTAAGGTTGTAAAGAATAAGGTTGCTCCTCCGTTTAAGGAGGCCGAGTTTGATATTATGTACGGAAAGGGAATTTCAAGGGAAGGAAATATTCTTGACGTTGCGGTCGAGCTTGGAATTATTAAAAAAGCAGGTGCGTGGTTCTCATATAACGGTGAAAAGATTGGTCAGGGACGTGACAATGTGCGTAAGTATATGACTGAAAATACGGAATTCTGTCAGAAGATTGAAGCGTTGGTAAGGGAGAATCTGAAACTCGGCGGTGGAAAATCAATTGTTGAACCGAATTCGGAGTCAGCGGCGGAAGATGTGAAGGAGTCCGGTGAAGAAAATAATGCGGATGAAGAACTGGATTTTTCAATTGACGAAATGAACGAATTTCCGGAATAATTTTAATGAAAATATGGAAAGATTACTAAAAAATATTTTTTTGCTTAAAACCTATTGACGAAAACTGAATTTTGAAGTACTATATTATATGTAATACCACCGCGAGGGTGAAAGAAAATTCAGTAAATTACGAAAATGCACAAGGGGGCACTTGTTATGGTTTCAAATGAGGTAACAGTACAGAATTCAGTTGGTTTACACGCAAGACCGGCAACGTTTTTTATTCAGAGAGCTAATGAGTTCAAGTCATCAATCTGGGTTGAGAAGGACGAAAGAAGGGTAAATGCCAAGAGTCTTTTAGGTGTATTGTCATTGGGTATTGTAAAGGGCACAAAGATTAATATCGTTGCGGACGGTAGCGATCAGGAAGAGGCTGTAAGCACTCTTGTAGCTCTTATTGAATCAAACTTTTCGGAATAATTAATTTCTTATCGGACAGGTATCGTTAATATTCATGAATAGTAATTCATTGCAGAAATAACTCTACGGTGTACGGTTGCTGTTTGCTGCTGTATTTTAAGTAGAGTTATTTTTTTCCAAACAATAACACTGAAAATAAGCAGCGCATCTCACCCTTTTTCGTGATTCGAAGTATATATATACGGCTTCATCACTCAAGAGGGCAATCTGCTTGCTTCTTTTCAGTGTAAAAATAAGCTGCGCATCTACACTTGCTGCTGCATTAACGGAGGGTAAATGCATGAAGAAGGAATTTGATTTCGATACGGAACTGAAAAATCTTCCGGATTCGCCGGGAGTTTATTTAATGCACAATCGTGACGGCGAGATTATATATGTAGGCAAGGCAAAGGTACTGAAAAATCGTGTAAGGCAGTATTTTCAGAAAAGCTCGAATCATACTCCGAAGGTTCGGGCAATGGTAGGAAATATCGCATATTTTGAGTATATTGTTACCGACAGCGAAACGGAAGCGCTTGCGCTCGAATGTACACTGATAAAAAAACACAAACCGAAATACAATATTCTTTTAAAGGATGACAAGCATTATCCGTATATAAAAATAACCATAAATGAGCAGTACCCAAGACTGATGAAAGTCAGAAAGCTTCAAAGGGACGGAGCAAAGTATTTCGGACCTTATGTGGGACCGGGAACTATAAAAAACACTATAGATTTAATAAGGAGACTTTTCAAGCCGCCGTCATGTCACAGGCGTTTTCCGGAGGATATAGGAAAGGGCAGACCATGCCTTAATTATCATATAAATAATTGCTTTGCGCCTTGCACCGGACGTGTTTCAAAGGAGGAATACCGTGATGTATACTTTGAAATCTGCCGTTTTCTTGAGGGAAAGAGCAAGGGGCTTGTGAAGGAGCTTACCGAACAGATGCAGCAGGCGTCAAAGGAAATGCGCTTCGAAAAGGCGGCAGAGCTGCGTGACAAAATACGTGCGATAAATGAAATTGAGGAAAAGCAAAAGGTGATAAATGCCGATAAACAGTCTGACCATGATGTAATCGCTATTGCTGCGGAGGGGCATATTGCGTTTTGTGAGGTGTTTTTTGTCCGCGGAGGAAAGATAATCGGCAGGGAAAGCTATAAAATAGCGAATATAGATAATGCGGAAAAATCTGAAATTCTAACGGATTTTGTAAAACAGTTTTATCAGAACGCGGAATATATTCCGCCGGAAATCCTTACGGAAAAGGAAATCGAGGATAAGGAGCCTATAGAGGAATGGCTCCGTTCGATTAAACACAGAAAAGTAAGCATAAGCTCACCGCAGCGCGGTGAAAAGCATCATCTTATGGAAATGGTGCATAAAAATGCAGTTACTGCTTTGGATAATCATAAAGTAAAGGTGCTTAAGGAACGTGAAAAAAATGCTGTTCTTGAACAGCTTAAGGAGGCCGCGGGACTTGAGGAGCTGCCCATGCGAATAGAGGCGTATGATATATCTAATATCCAGGGAGAAGATAATGTCGGCGGAATGGTTGTTTTTGAAAACGGAAAGCCGGCGAAGCGCAAATACAGACGCTTTAAAATAAAGTCCTTTAAGGGCGCGGATGATTATGCGGCAATGCGCGAGGTTATTTACAGAAGAATTGAGCATGGCAGAGAGGAGCAGTTTTTGATTGAAAACGGAAAGCTTAACCGCCATGACGCAAAGTTTCTGCCAATGCCGGATTTAATTTTGCTTGACGGCGGCAAGGGGCATCTTAATACAATAAACGAGCTGTTCGAGATGATTGACGTTACAATTCCGTGTTTTGGACTGGTAAAGAATGATAAACACAGAACAAGGGGACTGATAGGAACCGAAGGCGAGGTTGCGCTCAGCCCGACAGGGGCGGTATTTAAATTGCTTACTTATATTCAGGACGAGGTTCATGATACGGCAATTGAATATCACAGGAAGCTGCACGGACGGATAAAGTCCGAGCTTGAAGAAATTCCGGGAATCGGTGAAAAAAGACGCAAAGAGCTATTGACTAAATTCGGTTCGGTTGATAAAATAAAAGAGGCAGATATAAACGAGTTGGCCGACTGTGAGGGAATGAATATGAAGGCGGCGGAAACGGTTTATTATTATTTCCGAAGCAAGGGAGTAAATGACGGAAATGTTTGAATTGAGAGAGTTCGGGGACGTAAAATATTACGTTCCGACAACGATAGAAGCGACAGGAATTATACGTGCCGGCTTTTCCACTCGGGAGGGCGGAGTAAGCGGAGGCTGCTACCGTTCCATGAATCTGAGATGGCATTGTGATGATACGCATGAAAACGTGCTTGAAAATTACAGACGCATAACAAACGCACTCGGTATAGATTATCGCGGCACTGTGCTGTCAAAGCAGGTGCATGAGGCAGAGGTGCGTGTTGTCGGAGAAAAGGACAAGGGAAACGGAATAACAAGGGAAAATGAATATAAAAGCGCGGACGCGCTGATAACAAATGAAAAGGGCGTCGCGCTGGCGGCAACCTTTGCGGACTGCACTCCGGTATTTTTTGCTGACCCTGTAAGGAGGGTGATTGCGATTGCGCATTCGGGATGGAGAGGTACTGTGAAGCGTATAAGCACTCGTGTGATTGAAAAAATGATTTCGGATTACCGTTCTGAACCGGAGAATATCCTTTGCGCAATAGGACCGTCAATTCAGCTTGACCATTTTGAGGTCGGGGACGATGTTGCAAAGGAATTCATTGATGAATTCGGAGAGGATACAGTAAAGCTTTACGGCAGCAGATACCATGTGAGTATGCAGACTGCCGTTAAAAAGTCGCTTACAGAAGCGGGAGTACCGTCAGGAAATATTGACGACAGCGGAATATGCACCTATTGTAACAGTGATTTGCTGTTCTCGCATCGGAAAACAAACGGAAAACGCGGAAATTTAGGCGCATTTATGCAGCTTATTTAATGGTGAATAAAATAATGAAGAGGTTAATTATTACGGCAGTATCACTTATTCTGGCGGCTGCGATATGCGCATGTGCGCCTATAAATACTGCGCGTACAAATATAAATGAAATGCTGTCAAGGATAAACGGAGAAGAGGAGCAGGAGGAAGCGTCGTCTGAGAAAAACGGAAATACGGAAACATTGGCAGAGCAGTCCAATACATTCAATATAGGGATTGTAAATATAGATACGTGGAATCCGCTGCTTACTCAGTCGGCAACTGTCAGAGAAGCAATGGAGTTTGTTTACGATACGCTTTTTGAGGTAAACACAAGGCATGAAGCGGTTCCTGTTCTGGCAAAGGATTATAGTGTCAGTCCGGACGGAAAAACTGTTAATGTAAATTTAAAGCCTGATGTGCTTTGGCACGACGGGGGTCATTTTGACTCATATGACGTAGTGTACACCGTAAATTTGATTATGGGCGGCGGTACGGCATACGGAAATCTTTTGCAGGACGTTGCCTCGTGTGAAAGAACGGGCAGTAATTCGGTAAGGTTCAGGCTTCACAGGAGTGTACCGGACTTTCCGGCGGTACTCACCTTTCCGATTATAAAATATAAAACAAGCATGGAGTATAACGCGAATACCGCTCCTGTCGGAACAGGTCCGTTTTCCTTTTACGGAAAGGTAAGCACCGATAAGTATCTTCTTGTAAGGTACGGCAGCTACCATAACGGTGCGGCGGACATCGACGCCGTAAATATTATTGAGGTGCCGGATAACGAAAAATACAGGCTTATGTTTGAAGCGAGCGAGATTGATGTTGTGACAGACAGCATAATTGATATAATAAACGGTATGCCGAAGGGCAATATAAAGGTTAAAAGCTATACGACAAATAAAATGACGTATATTGGCTATAATACGGCTTCACCGATACTGAGCGGCGCGCAGACAAGGCGCGGAATTTCGATGCTGATTGACAGAGATGAGATTGTCAGCTCTGTTCTGTATTCAAAGGCGAAAGCGGCAGTGACGCCGATTAATCCGTCGTCATACCTGTACTACGATACAACAGAGCGTTTCGGAATAGATTATGAGGAGGCGTATTCTGAGTTTGAAGGGGATGGCTGGCATTCTCAGGAACAGGGCTTTACAAGAACAAAAAACGGCTCGGTTCAGAAGCTTTCGGTAGGTTTGCTTGTGAATTCAGACGATGCGATAAAGGTAAGAACGGCGGAAAAGGTTAAAGAAACGCTTGAACGCTTCGGAGTTTCCGTTACGCTTGACAAGCGCGGCGGCACGGAGTATCAGGCAAAGCTTAATGCGCATGACTTTGATTTGTTCATAGGAGAGGTAGAGCTTAATCCAAACAATGATTTGACGTCCCTGACTGATTCGTGGAATTATTTTTCTTACAGCAATCCGGATGTAAATACAATAATTGCACAGTCGGGAATGACAACGGACAGCTTTTCAAGACAGCAGTTGTTTATTCAGCTCTGTGAGCAGCTGAAAAAGGATATGCCGTTTGCCGCAATATATTTTGCTGACGGCTGTGTAATATCGGGAAATAAGATTAAATCCGGCATTGAGCCGACAGTAAGCTCGAATTACAGAGTTGCGAACTTATGGAGAGTGAAATGAAAATTATAGTAGTAGGCGCGGGAGCTGCGGGGCTTATTGCCGCCGGAAAGGCGGCTGAAAGCGGCTGTGAGGTCGTTTTGCTTGAACGCAATGACAGAGTAGGAAAAAAGCTTCTTATAACGGGAAAGGGACGCTGCAACATTACAAACAGTGCGGAAACAGAGGATATGATAGAGATGTATCCGACAAATCCGAAATTTCTTTACAGTGCGCTTTATACATTTACTAACAGTGATATAGTGGAGCTTGTTGAAAGAAACGGAACAAAGACGAAGGTTGAGCGCGGCGGACGAGTATTTCCTGTGAGCGACAAGGCGTCAGATGTTGTAAAAGCGCTTAGAAAATATGCTTTGAAGCCGAATGTGACGCTGATTCAGACGCGGGTGACAGGATTGATTATAAAAAACGGTGAGATAAGGGGAGTGCATACCGGAAAGGGAGATATGAGCGCCGATAGGGTGATTATCTGCACGGGAGGCTGCTCTTATCCGGGAACAGGCTCAACCGGTGACGGCTATGCCTTTGCGGAGCAGGCGGGACATACCGTAACGGAGCTGCGTCCGTCGCTGGTCCCGCTTGAAACGGAGGAACGCTTTGTAAAAGATATTATGGGACTTTCTTTGAAAAATGTGAAGATAACCGCGTTTAATGAAAAGGGCAGAAAGCAGTATGAGGATTTCGGTGAAATGCTGTTTACTCATTTTGGAATATCGGGACCGATTGTTCTGTCAATGTCGGCACATTTGAAAAAGGGTGCGGGATATAATGTAGAAATAGACTTAAAACCGGCGCTTGACGAAGGAAGGCTTAAGGCAAGGATAATGCGCGATTTTGAAAAGGCAGGGAAAAAGCACCTTATAAACAGCCTTGACGCGCTGCTTCCCAAGGCGATAATTCCTTTGATTATTAATATGTCTGGGATAGAGCCGCATAAGTCTGTATGCGAAATAACCAGAGAGGAGCGCGCGGCTCTTATAAATGTTATAAAGCATTTCAGGCTTACGATAAAGGGATTCAGACCGATTGAGGAGGCTATAGTCACTTCGGGAGGGATAAAGGTATCCGAGATAGATTCGTCAACGATGGAATCCAAAAAGGTAAAGGGGCTGTATTTTGCAGGTGAGATAATTGATATTGACGGTTACACGGGCGGATTTAATTTGCAGGCGGCCTTTTCGACCGGATATCTTGCCGGAATGAATGCGGCGGCGTAAGGAAAGGAAGTTTGATTATGGAGCAGTTGGGCAGCAAGGAAATTTGTGCGGCAGCGGTAAAAATGGCGCTGACAAATAGTCGCGAAAGCGAAACAAAACTCAAAAAAGAGCTTGCGGAGCAAGGAATTTTAACTGTAGCGGTGGATTTTGGCAGTGATTTCAACAGCGCGGTCGCAAAGATTTTGGAGCGTGCCGCGGTGGCGGCAAAGAGAGAAGGCTTGATAAGCGACCTTCATGCCGAGGAAGGTGCGGTTGCGGGAGCGGCGCACGAGGCGCTGCAGCAAATTTCGGCGAAATGTACAGGCTTAAATATGGGCGGAAAGATAGGTATTGCAAGATGCGGCGCGCATATAAGCGTATGCTTGTTTTTTGCTGTCGGTCTGCTGAACCTGAACGATATTGCAATCGGTTTGGGGCACAGAGTAGTCTGACAGTTCTGAATATCATTAAATGCGGAAGGGAGCACGGCAGAATGGTAAGAGCGGTAAGAGGAGCTACTACGGTAGTAAATAACGATGCAGAGGAAATTCTGGAGGCGACGCGGGAGATGCTTTCAGAGCTGGAGCAGAGAAACGGAATCAATAAGGAAGATTTAATTGATATAGTTTTCACTGTTACTCCGGATTTGACAAAGGTTTTTCCGGCAAGAGCGGCAAGGCAGCTGGGCTATACAGATATTCCGCTGCTTGATATGCAGTCGCCGGATATTGAGGGTGCGCTTGAAATGTGCATAAGAACGATTGTTCATCTCAATACGGAAAAGAAAAACAGTGATATGAAGCATGTGTACTTAAGAGGAGCAAAGGTTTTGCGTCCGGACATAGTTAATAACGAGGTGAAAAATTAATCATGGAATACATATCTGTGGCGATAGACGGACCTGCCGGAGCAGGGAAAAGCTCGGTTTCAAAGGCGGCGGCAAAAAAGCTGGGCTTTGTTTACATAGATACGGGCGCAATGTATCGTTCGGTTGCGCTTTATGCTGCGGAAAACGGCATAGACGCGGCTTCGGAGCAGGACAAGCTCATAAGTGAGCTGAATAATATAGATATAGAAATCAGGTATTTTGATGACGCTCAGCACGTTTTCCTTAACGGACGCGATGTTTCGGAGGAAATCCGCGGAAGTGAAATTTCTGCGGGTGCATCGGCTGTTGCGGTAATTCCGGCTGTGAGAAAGAAGCTTGTGGCTTTGCAGCAGGAAATGGCGAAAAAGCATAGTGTGATTATGGACGGCAGGGATATATGCTCATATGTTCTGCCGAAGGCGCAGATTAAGATTTTCCTTACAGCGTCTGTTGATTCCCGCGCGGAGAGAAGATATAAGGAAATGACCGAAAAGGGAATTGAATGTGATTTTGAAACGCTTAAGAAGGAAATCGAAGCGCGTGATAAAAATGATTCCGAGCGTGCAGAAGCACCGTTAAGACAGGCTCCCGATGCGGTTTTGCTTGATACGACTGAGCTTAGCTTCGATGAAAGCGTTAAAGCGGTACTGAAGCTTGTTGAGGAGGTATAATTAATGTTTTACAGAGTTATACTTGTTATAGTAAGGTTTTTTATATCCTTTGTATTCAGGCTCAGAATAAACGGGAGAGAGAATATGCCTATGACCGGAGGAGCGGTGCTTGCGGTAAATCATCGTTCGAACTGGGATCCGGTGCTTGCGGGGCTTGCATCTCCGCGGCCGCTGACATTTATGGCGAAAGAGGAGCTTTTTAAAAATCCTGTATTCGGCGGATTGATAAAGAAGCTCGGCGCGTTTCCGGTAAAGCGCGGAAGCGGTGACGTCGGCGCGTTCAGGGCGGCGATGAAGATACTCGGCGATGATGGAGTAATGCTCATATTCCCGGAGGGACACCGCATAAAGAACGGCAGACGCGGCAAGGCGGGAGCCGGGGTTACCGCGATTGCGCAGCGCGGCAGAGTTCCCGTAGTGCCGATGTTTATAAGCGGTTCGTATAAATGGATGAGCAGAATGACTGTGACAATAGGAGAGCCGATAAGCCTTGAGGAATACTACGGAAAAAAGCTTTCCAATCAGGAGCAGCATGAAATTGCCGAGAATATAATGGACAAAATGTGGATGCTTAAGGAACCACTGATTAATTAACACCTAACGGCTTAGCACGCATTGAACTTGTATATTTTCCGTATGGCGGCAGAATGGAGAAAGCAATGGAAATAAAGGTAGCAAAAACCGCGGGCTTCTGTTACGGAGTCAGACGTGCGGTTGACAAGGTTTATGAGGCTCTTGAACAGGGCAAAAAAATTGCGACGCTTGGCGCCCTTATTCATAACCGGCAGGTAATAGAAGATCTTGCGGCAAAGGGTGTTTACGCGTATGATACTCCGGAGGAAATACCGGAGGACTGTATAATTGTTATTCGTGCTCACGGAGTGGGCAAGGATATATATGACAGAATAGGCAGCAGACCGTATATTGATTTGACCTGTCCGTTTGTGGAAAAAATTCACAGGATAGTCAGGGAGCATTACGAAAAGGGATATCAGATCGTAATTGCGGGAGATAAAAATCACCCTGAGGTAAAGGGGATTAACGGATGGTGTGATAATTCTGCCGAGGTGATTTATGGTAGGAATGTGAAAATTGATACCAAAACTGCAAAAAAAGACGTTTGTATTGTAGCACAAACCACAATAAATAAAGAAATTTTTGGTGAAATCGTAAAAAATGCAAAAAAGACTTGCAATTCACCCCTGATTTTTGATACAATATGTAGTGCGACGAAGGATAGGCAGACAGAGGCTGCCGAGCTTGCTGCGGAATCGGACTGTATGCTTGTAATCGGAGGAAGGGAAAGCTCCAATACGAGGAAACTGTTTGAGGTATCGAGCGCGGTTTGCAGGGAAACCTATCATATCGAAACCGGTGAGGAAATTCCTCGCAAAAGATATAATAAATTAGGTATTACGGCAGGGGCGTCAACGCCGGGCTGTATTATCGAGGAGGTAGTAAAGGCTATGAGTGAAGTAGTAAGAAACGAAGAGAGCTTTGAGGAGCTTTTAAAGCAGCAGGAGGACTCAATGATTCTCAAAAACGGTCAGATTGTTGAGGGAACGGTAATGGAGGTTCGCAGCAATGAGGTAATTGTTGATTTAGGCATCAAGTATGATGGACAGCTTGCAGCCGATCAGCTTACGGATGACCCGTCACTTAAGCCGTCTGATGTTGTAAAAGTAGGCGATACCATCAAGGTTTATGTTGTAGGCGTAAACGATGGTGAGGGAAAAGTAGTTTTATCAAGAAAGAAATTGGTAGCTATGGAAAGCTGGAACAAAATCAAAGCGGCTTATGAAGCGGGAGAGATACTCTCCGGCAAAATTATCAAGGCAGTTAAGGGCGGCGTAATCGCTCTTGCAGACGGTTCACAGGTATTCATCCCGGCACGTCAGGCTTCAGAGAGATTTATTCAGGATCTTTCAACCTTGGTTGGTACAACAGCTGAGTTCAAGATTATTGAAATTGAAGAAAGAAGAAAGAGAGTAATCGGTTCAATCAGAGAAGTTCTTGCAGCGGCAAGAAAGGAAAGAGAGGACAAGTTCTGGGCGGCTGCCGAGGTTGGCAAGAAGTATCAGGGTACGGTTAAGTCACTCACATCATTCGGAGCATTTGTGGATATTGGCGGCGTAGACGGTCTTGTTCATATCAGTGAGCTTTCATGGAATAAGATTAAGCATCCGTCAGAGGTTGTTTCAGTGGGCGATGTTCTTGAGGTTTATATAAAGGATATTAACGAGGAAACAAAGAAGATTTCGCTCGGCTTCAAGAAGTTTGAGGACAACCCGTGGGAGATTGCAAAGAATCAGCTTAATGTCGGTGATGTAATTCCGGTAAAGATTGTTCGTATGATGTCATTCGGTGCATTTGCTGAGATTATTCCGGGCGTAGACGGTCTTATCCACATCTCACAGATTGCAGACAGAAGAATCGGTAAGCCGGAAGAGGTTCTTACAATCGGCCAGGAGGTTAATGTTAAGGTAACAGATCTCAAGTGGGATGAGAAGAAGATTTCACTGTCAATCCGCGCTCTTCTTCAGGCTCCGGTAGAGGAAACTGTTGAAGAGGAAGAAGAGGAAGAGCCGAAAGAAGGCGAGGTTCTCGTTTACTCAACAGAAAGCAATGAAGAATAAAATATTGCACTCAAAAGACGGCATAGCATTGAGCTGTGCCGCTTTTTTTGAAATTCATTGTACGAAAAAGATTTATAATTGATATGAAGAAACTGTATAGAATATTGCGGATAGCAATTGGAACTTTTATCGGCGGCTTTATCGGAGGCAGTATAGGATGGTACTGTGACTATAAGCTTCACCCGGATTATTGGTCAATGCAGCCTGTTCAATGGTATATCCGTGTGATAAGGCAGGGAATATTTACGGCTGTTATTGTTGTTTTGATTCTTATAATAATGCGGATTGTAAAAAATAAAAGTCGTAAATAAAAGGATAAATTAAATATATTCCTGAAAAAATCAACAAAATTTAATAAAATTATTGTAGAAAATAAACAATTTTGCCATAATTCTTTTAAAACTATTGCAATTATTTAAATCATGGTATATAATCACAATAGCAGAATTGTGACCAGCTACTAATATTTAGTGATATATTAAAAGGTCAGATATTCGCTGTAGGAGGGATAGCTTATGACTAAGCATGAACGTCATTGTAGGCTTAAAGCGATGATAAAGGAAAATCCCTTTTTGAAGGACGAGGAGCTTTCAAAGCAGCTCGGTGTCAGCGTATCAACTATAAGGATTGACCGTGCAGAGCTTGGCATTGCGGAATATCGTGAGCGTGTCAAGACGGCGGCGGAGGATTCAAAGGTGCAGCAAATATCTCATGCCGGTGAGGTTATAGATATGGAGCTTTTTCACAGTGCGATATCCGTTCTGGAAACGGATAATTCGATGCTGTTCCCCGGGACGGATATTATAAAGAGTCAGCATATTTATGCTCTTGCAGAAGAGCTTGCGCTGAATGTAATAGATGCAAAGGCTGCACTTGTAAAGGTTGCAAACGTGAAATACGTCAGTGAGGTTCACGAGGGTGAAAAGCTCGTGGCTCACTCAACGGTTATTCGCAAAAAGGAAAATAACACTTCGAAGGATAATGCAGCAGAGTATATAGTTCATGTTATTATTAAGGTAAGAATGAACGAGGTTTTCAGAGGTAAATTTAGTTTAAGCATAAAATAATCCGGGATATTACCGGAATAACAGAGGGAAGTAAAGTTGAAGATAATAATTGATGCTATGGGCGGCGATAACGCGCCTGCGGCTCAGATTGAAGGTGCGGTTCGCGCCGTTAATGAGCTGGGCGTGGATATAATATTTGTCGGTAAAGAGGAAACTGTGCGCGGAGAACTTAAAAAATACGATTATCCGGAGGAAAAGGTTTCTGTTGTAAATGCTGATGAAGTTATAACAAATCATGAGGAGCCTGCAAAGGCGGTAAGAAGCAAGAAAAATTCATCAATAGTTGTGGCGGCAGGAATGCTCAGGAACGGCGAGGCAGACGCGCTTCTTGCCTGCGGAAACACAGGCGCGATTTTGGCGTCCGGGCTGTTGGTGGTCGGAAGAATAAAGGGTATTTTAAGACCGGCGCTTGCCACTACACTGCCGACTGCAAAGGGACCGAAGCTCCTTATAGACGCGGGCGCCAATACGAACTGCAAGGCGGAAAACCTTGTCCAGTTCGGTATAATGGGAAGTATCTACATGAAAAATGTGTTTGATATAGATAATCCAACGGTCGGTCTTATCTCCAATGGTGAGGAGGAAGGCAAGGGAGACGAGCTTACAAAGGCGGCATATCCTATGATGAAGGAGGCTGCATTCAACTTTATAGGAAACATTGAGGGCAGAGATGTAATGGAGGGTACAGCCGACGTAATGGTTTGTGACGGCTTTGTCGGAAATGTAATTCTGAAAACTGTTGAAGGTATGGGTTATGTAATGGGCAATCTTGTTAAGGATATGTTCATGAAAAATCTTGCAACAAAGCTTGGCGGACTTTTGGCGCTAAAGGGTGTGAAGCAGCTTAAGCAAACAATGGATTACCGAAGCTACGGCGGCGCTCCGCTGTTAGGCACGAAGAAGCCTGTTATTAAGGGACATGGCTCATCGGATGCAAAGGCGGTATACAATGCTGTTGTGCAGGCTAAGAAATTTGTAGAAACAAATGTGATAAATGAAATAGTGAAGAATGTCAATGGAGGGGAATCAAATGGCTAATGCCAAGATAGTAGGTTTGGGTCATTATATACCGGAGAAGGTATATGATAACGCTTATATGGAATCAATCGTTGATACGAATGATGAATGGATAACAAGAAGAACCGGAATAAAGGAAAGACGCATAAGCGGGGACAGCGAATATACATCGGACATGGCTGCGGCAGCTGCAAGAATGGCAATTGAGGACGCGGGTCTTGCGCCTGAGGATATTGACCTTATACTTCTTGCAACGGTTACACCGGACTACTTCACTCCATCAACCGCATGTGTGGTTCAGGGAAAAATCGGCGCGGTAAACGCAATGGCCTTTGATTACAACGCTGCCTGCTCAGGCTTTGTTGTGGGACTTATAATTGCGGATCAGTTTATTAGGAGCGGAGCATATAAGAATGTTGTTGTAGTTGCGGCAGATGTGCTTTCAAAGGCAACTGATTACAAAGACAGGGCAACCTGTGTGCTTTTCGGAGACGCGGCAGGCGCGGCCGTTGTATCCGCAACGGAGGAAAAGGGAATAATCAGCTTCGACATGGGAGCAGAAGGCACTTCATATGACTCAATTACAAGCCTTGCCTTCAGAAAAGATGCAGAGGAGATTGAAAAGAGAATAAGCGGGCGCAGGGAAACAATCTGGATGGCAGGTCAGGCTGTTATGAAATTTGCTGTTAAGGCAATGGCGGATTCATCACAGAGAGCGCTTGACAGGGCGGGTCTTACCTATGACGACATTGCGCTTGTGGTACCGCATCAGGCAAACTACAGAATTGTTGACAGCGCCGTAAAGAGAATGGGAATTTCAAAGGATAAGATTATATTAACGATTCAGAAGTACGGAAATACATCGGCGTCATGTATACCTGTCGCGCTTCATGAAGCCGTTGCCTCGGGCAGGGTTAAGAAGGGCGATAAGATTATACTTGTCGGCTTCGGCGGCGGACTTACCTATGCAGCGTGCGTTTTGGAGCTGTGATGTAAATTTCGTGTATTTTTAAGGAGAGAGTAAAATGAAATCAAGATTATGTGATTTGGTTGGAATTGAATATCCTGTAATTCAGGGAGGTATGGCTTGGGTTGCTACGGCTGAGCTTGCCGCCGCTGTTTCAAACGGAGGAGGGCTCGGAATAATTGCAGCCGGCGGCGCTCCGGCGGAGGTTGTCAGAGAGCAGATTAAGAAGTGCAGAGAGCTTACGGAGAAGCCGTTCGGAGTAAATGTAATGCTGATGTCACCGTTCGCAGCAGACGTAATGCAGGTTGTAATCGAGGAGAAGCCGGCAGTTGTAATAACCGGCGCCGGCAATCCCGGAAAATACATACCGGCAGTAAAGGAAGCGGGAATTAAGATTATACCTGTAATCGCCAGTGTTGCTATGGCAAAGAAAATGGAGAAGGACGGTGCGGACGCTGTTGTTGCCGAGGGTACGGAAGCCGGAGGTCATATAGGAGAGATTACAACAATGTGCCTTGTACCGCAGATTGTGGACGCAGTTTCAATCCCTGTGGTTGCAGCGGGCGGTATTGCTGATGCAAGAGGCGCTGTTGCCGCATTCGCGCTCGGCGCAGACGGTATTCAGGTCGGAACAAGATTTATCTGTTCAGACGAGTGTATCGCTCATCAGAATTATAAGGACGCTGTTATTAAGGCAAAGGATCGTGACGCGGTTGTAACCGGACGTTCAACAGGCGCGCCGGTAAGAGCCTTGAAGAATAAGCTTACAAGAGAATATGCAAGGCTGGAGTCGTCAGGCGCTTCAAAGGAAGAAATAGAGCAGCTTGGTGTAGGAGGTCTGAGAAGGGCGTTTGCCGAGGGCGATGTTCAGACAGGCTCGCTGATGGCAGGTCAGAGCGCGGCTATGGTTAAGAATATAGAGCCGTGCGCAGATATTATAAGAAGCTATTTCGAGGGAATTGACGATATATTAAACGGAATACGCGAAAAAATGATTTGAATGTTCCGAAAGGGAGAAATATATAATGAAAATTGCATTTTTATTTGCAGGTCAGGGTGCCCAGGCACCGGGCATGGGTAAGGAGCTTGCAGAAAACTTTGAGTGTGCTGCAAGGACATTTGACGAAGCATGCGAGGCTGTGGGCTTTGACATCAAGGATATGATTTTTAACGGTGATAAAGAAACTCTTATGATAACTGAGAACACACAGCCGACAATCGTTACTATGAGTGTTGCCGCGCTGAGAGTGCTTCAGGAAAAGGGCATAAAGCCGGATGTTGTTGCGGGCTTAAGCTTGGGCGAATATACAGCTCATGTTGCTTCGGGTTCGATGGATTTCAAGGACGCTGTAAGGCTTGTAAAAAAGAGAGGAAAGTATATGCAGGAGGAGGTTCCCGTGGGAAAGGGAGCTATGGCTGCAATTCTCGCGCTGACAGCCGACCAGGTGAGGGAGTGCTGCAAGGAGGCTTCAGAGCTTGGAGTCTGCACAGGCGCAAACTTCAACTGTCCCGGACAGATTGTTGTATCGGGAGAGGTGGCTGCTGTTGAAAAATGCTGTGAGATAGCAAAGGCAAAGGGTGCAAAGCGCGCAATGCTGCTTCCTGTATCAGCTCCGTTCCACTGTGCGCTGTTAAAGGGCGCGGGTGAGAAGCTTGCAAAGGAGCTTGAAAATATAGAGCTTAAGGATATGCAGGTGCCTGTAATTACAAACGTAACGGCAGATTATGTTCCGTCAAAGGATGATATAAAGGACATTCTCGTAAAGCAGGTTTCAAATTCTGTTTTATGGGAGGATACAATAAGAAAAATGCTTGCGGACGGTGTCGATACATTTATTGAAATCGGACCGGGCAAGACCCTGAGCGGCTTTGTAAAGAAAATTACAAAGGACGTTAAGGTATTTAATGTAGAGGATATGGCTTCACTTGAAAAGACTGTTTCAGGTTTAGGCATAGCAGAATAATGCATTTTTGTTTGGCTGCCGTATAAGGCGGCGGATTGGAGATTTTTATGTTAAAGGGAAGAACCGCCATTGTAACAGGCTCCGGAAGAGGAATCGGCAAGGCAATTGCATTGAAGCTTGCTTCAATGGGCGCAAATGTAGTTATTAACGATATTCCGTCCTCTGAGGATGCAGACAAGACCTGTGAGGAAGTAAAGGCAATGGGCGTCGGCTCAGCCGTAATCAAGGGTGATGTAAGAAATATTGAGGACGTAAAGACATTAGTCAATACAACAGTAAAAGAATTCGGAAGCATTGATATTTTCGTAAACAATGCAGGAGTAACGAGAGACGGTCTTATGCTCAGAATGAGTGAGGAGGATTGGGATCTTGTTATGGATATTAACCTTAAGGGTGCGTTCAATTGTATCAAGACGGTGGCGCGTCCAATGATGAAGCAGAGAAAGGGTTCAATAATAAATATAGCCTCGATCGTTGGAGTAATGGGTAATGCAGGTCAGGCAAACTACTCGGCTTCAAAGGCAGGACTGATTGGTCTTACAAAGACAACGGCAAAGGAATTTGCGTCGAGAGGTATCAGATGCAACGCTGTTGCACCGGGATTTATCCGCTCGGCAATGACAGATGTGCTTTCGGACGAGGTTAAGCAACAGTACTTTGATGCAATTCCGTTAGGAAAATTTGGTGAAACTGACGATATTGCGAACGTTGTAGCCTTTTTAGCATCCGATATGTCAAATTATGTGACCGGACAGGTAATTAATATTGACGGCGGACTGGTTATGTAGTATAATAACAGAGATATATTAACCACCATTAATATATAGCGGGTAACAGAGAAATAAGCTGAGTATCCATCCCTTTTTCAGAGCTTGAAGTATAGGCGTACGGCTAAGCTCCTCAAAGGGACAGTCTGCTTGCTCCTTTCTGTGTTCCCGATTGTGACGGTACAAAAGCCGGCACTGTAAATACAGTGAAAGGGGGTGCAATCAATGGACGAGTTTGAGAGAGTTAAGTCAGTCATCGTTGACCAGTTAGGTGCAGATGAAAGCAGCATTACATTAGAGTCATCATTCGTTGATGATTTGGGTGCGGATTCATTAGACATTGTTGAGCTTATCATGGGTCTCGAAACAGAGTTTGATATCGAAATTCCGGATGATCAGGCAGAGAAGATCAGCACTGTAGGTGACGCGGTGAACTATATTAAGGAAAATGCGTAAGCTATAGATTCGGGAAAGAACTGCGGCTTCCGAAAGGACGGCGGCAGGACTTTCCCGGAATTTTGATACAGATATAATACCAGGTTTAATATATAGCGGGATTATAAGTTTAATTCTTTTCCCAATTGCAATATTAGAAATTATATTGAAAGACAATGGAGGGCAAATAAATGAAAAGAGTTGTTGTAACGGGTATTGGTGCGGTAACACCCATCGGTAACGATGCGGCTGCCTTCTGGCAGAATATAAAGGCAGGTGTCTGCGGCATAGGTCCGGTAACTCATTTTGATGCTGAGGGCTTTAAGACAAAGATTGCCGGTGAGGTTAAAGACTTTGATATAACAAAGTATGTCGAGAAGAAGGATGCAAGAAAGATGGATTTGTTTACGCAGTATGCTGTTGCGGCAGCTGACGAAGCGTTCCATGACGCCGGTATTGATATGTCCGCGGAGGATCCATGGAGGGTCGGTGTAATTACAGGCTCCGGTATCGGAGGAATTTCCACCTTTGAAGAACAGCATTTGAATCTTATAAATAAAGGACCGGGAAGAGTAAGTCCGTTCTTTATCCCGATGATGATAGGCAATATTGCGGCGTCACATATCGCAATTCGCTTCAAGGCACAGGGAGTCAACGAGAATATCGTGACAGCCTGCGCATCCAGTACAAACGCTCTTGGAGAGGCTATGCGTCATATTCAGTACGGCGACAGCGATATTATACTTGCAGGCGGCTGTGAGGCTACGGTAAATCCGACAGCGTTCGCGGGCTTCTGTTCAATGAAGGCAATGTCAACAAGAAACGATGATCCGCTTCACGCATCCCGTCCGTTTGACGCTGAGCGTGATGGATTCGTATTGAGCGAGGGTGCCGCATTCCTCGTGCTTGAAGAGCTTGAGCATGCAAAGGCGAGAGGCGCGCATATACTGTGCGAAATGGTCGGATACGGCGCAACAGACGATGCTTATCATATCACAAGCCCTATTCCGGGCGGTGCAGGCGGCGCGAAAGCGATGGAAAATGCGATTGCAGATGCGGGTCTTAAGCCTGAGGATATAACATATATCAATGCTCACGGTACATCAACAAAGTATAATGACAGCTTTGAAACACAGGCAATTAAGAAAGTGTTCGGTGACGCAGCAAAGAATGTTGCGGTATCATCGACAAAATCTATGACAGGACATATGCTTGGCGCTGCGGGCGCGGTTGAAGCCATAATATGCGCAAAGGCGATTGAGGACAGCTACATTCCGGCTACAATCAACTATGTAAATCCGGATCCTGAGTGTGACCTGGATATTGTGCCGAATGAAGGCAGAAATGCCGAAGTCGAGTGTGCAATGTCAAATTCACTCGGATTCGGCGGCCATAATGCTACGGTTGTATTTAGGAAGTATAAGGATTAAAAAAATATTTAAGAGGATGTCTTTAGGGCACCCTCTTAAATTGCATTTTTGAGGAATAGATTTTTTTGCTTAAAACGGGCATGTGAATGTATTTTTGAGAAATGCACAGACTATATGGTATATATTTATTTTGAAAGGACAGGCAAATGGAATTAAATCTTAACGAAGCCGCGGCGGCAATAGGTTACAGCTATAAGGACATTAAGCTGCTGCGCCATGCTCTTACACACCGCTCATACGCGAATGAACATAATGAAAAGGATAACGAGCGTCTTGAATTTCTGGGCGATTCGGTTTTAAGCGTGATAATAAGCGAGCATATATTCAAACAAATGTCGGAAAGAACAGAGGGAGATTTGTCAAAAATCCGTGCGGTAACCGTATGTGAGCAGTCGCTTGCGGAAGCGGCGGAGAGATTTGGACTTAACAAATACATTCTTCTCGGCAAGGGTGAGGACAAAACAGGCGGACGGCAAAGACCATCTATTGTTTCGGACGCATTTGAGGCAGTAATTGCATCCATCTATCTTGACGGAGGAATAGAGGAAGCAAGAAAATGGGTGCTTTCGCATTTAAGCTTTAAGCTTGATGAAATTCTTGCGGGCAACGGATATAAGGACTACAAGACAATGCTTCAGGAAAAGGTGCAGAGGGGCAATACCGGTCATGTAACCTATGAAACGGTTTCCGAGAACGGAGAAGAACATAATAAACGCTTTAATGTAATAGTACTGATTGACGGGGAGAAAAAGGCTAGAGGCTGCGGGAAGAGCAAGAAGGAAGCTGAGCAGGAGGCGGCAAAGAGCGCACTGGAGCAGATACAGGGATGAAGAACTGCAACATACCTATATTTATACCGCATCTTGGCTGTCCCTTCGAATGTGTATTCTGCAATCAGCGGCGCATAACCGGCAGAGGCACGGATGTTACCCCGGAGGAAGCTGTAAAAATAATCGAAGGTGAGCTTGCAACCCTTCCGCATGACGCGCACATAGAGGCTGCGTTTTTCGGCGGAAGCTTCACCGGAATCCCAATGAAGGAGCAGAATGCGCTGATGGATGCGGTACAGCCTTATATAGAGGAAGGGAGAATACAGGGTATACGCCTTTCCACAAGACCGGATTATATCACGAAAGAAATACTCGATAACCTTTTAAAGCACCATGTGACAACGATAGAGCTTGGAGTTCAGTCCTTGGATGATGAGGTTTTAAAAGCGGCGTGCCGGGGGCATAATGCCGTACAGGTACATAAAGCCGTCAGTTTAATAAAAGAGTATTCGTTTACGCTTGGTTTGCAGATGATGACGGGACTGCCCGGAGATACTCCGGAAAAATCAATGTATACCGCACAGGAAATAGTAAAGCTGAAGCCGGATATTGCAAGAATTTATCCTACACTTACAATTAAGGATACATTTTTGGAGAAAATGTATTACGAGGGAAAATACAGACCTCAGACGCTTGATGAGGCGGTGGAGCTTGCAAAGCGTATTCTGCTGCTGTTTGAAGAAAATGATATAAGGGTGATACGTCTGGGACTGCAAAGCACCGGTGAAATAAGTGAAAACGGCGCGGTAACGGCGGGACCGGTTCACAGCTCCTTCGGCGAGCTTGTGGAGAGCAGCATATATTTGGATATAATGCGTGAAAAGCTGCCGGATAACAGCAGTGTCAGGGTATTTGTAAATCCGAGAGAGATTTCAAAGGCGTCCGGCAACCGCAGGAGGAATATAAAAGCACTTAGGAATGAAAAAAATACATCGGTAAAAATATCCGGTGATGAAAACTTGAAAAAGAGGGAGGTGAGATTTGTTGTTTCTTAAAAGACTGGAGCTGCAGGGATTTAAATCCTTTGCTGATAAAACTGTACTGAGCTTTGCAGACGGCGCAACCGGCGTTGTAGGACCGAACGGCAGCGGAAAGAGCAATATTTCCGATGCAATCCGATGGGTAATCGGAGAAATGAGTGCGAAGTCGCTCAGAGGCTCGAATATGCAGGACGTAATCTTTGCCGGAACCGCAACGAGAAAGCAGGTGAATTTTGCAGAGGTAAGTCTTGTTCTGGATAACTCATCTCACATCTTTAATATTGATTTTGATGAAGTAACCGTAACAAGACGATTGTTCAGAAGCGGTGAAAGCGTATATCAGATTAACCGTGCAAACTGCCGTTTAAAGGATATACATGAGCTTTTTATGGATACGGGACTCGGACGCGATGGATATTCAATTATTGGACAGGGAAATGTTTCCCAAATACTTTCCAACAAGCCGGAGGACAGAAGGAGCCTGTTCGAGGAAGCTGCCGGAGTGTCAAAATACAAGTACCGTAAGGAGGAAGCATCGAGAAAGCTTGCAAATACGGAGGAAAACCTTGTACGAATAAATGATATTGTGTATGAGCTGGAATCTCAGCTTGCGCCGCTTAAAAGGCAGAGCGAAAAAGCAAGGCAGTATTTGGAGCTGTATACGGAATACCGTGATTTGGACGTCAGTCTGAGCCTTGTAAGCCTTGATAAGAACGCGGCGGAGCAGGAAAAGGCAGATAGATTGTACAGCAGCGTAAACGGTGAAATAAGTGATTTAAAGGCGCAGGAAACAGAGGCCGAGCGCAGAAGTACGGAGCTTTATGAGAAGCAGAAGAGCAAGGATGATGAAAAGACGGAGCTTCATACGAAGCTTATTGAGAATGAAAACAGCGGAGCGGCAATAGTAAAGGATATTTCTATAGCGGAAAACGATATAAAGAACAACAAAGCTGCGGCACAGCGTACCGAAAAGGAAATTGCTGCATTAAAGGAGCGCAGCGAGCGGCACAGGTTAAACATTGCGTCAAACAGAAAGGAAATTGAAGAAAAGACTGCCGAAGCTCAGAAGATAATGACGGGCTTTGACGAGCTGAACGCAGTTAGCGAGGAAACCGGCGCAAGGCAGGCAAGACTTCATGATGAGATAGAACGTATGAAGTCCGGACTGTCGGAGGAACAGAGCGCGGCGGCGTCAATGAGAGAGCGTTTAAAGGGAAACGAAGCGTTAAGAAGCTCATACCTTGAAAGACGTGAGACATTAACGGCTGAATTAAAAAGCTTTAATGAAGGAATAGAAAGCACAAAGAAGGAAATTGAGGACGATACAAGGCGCATAGCTGACAGACGAGATAAGCTTGCAAAGCTGAATAAAACAGTGGAGGCGCAGAAGCGCCAAGCGGAAAAGCTGAATGCGGATATTGACAGGATAACAACTGATTTTAACAGAACGAAAGTCGATTATGACACAAAGGTATCAAAGAAGAAGATGCTTGAAGGTCTGGAGAATGATTATGCGGGCTATGCGAGAAGCGTAAAGGCTGTGCTTAAGGAGCAGTCGCTTAAGAGACTTTCGATATACGGTACAATATCGGGACTTGTTGAGGTTAAGCGTGAGTACGTTGTTGCTGTTGAAACCGCGTTAGGCGGTGCGCTGCAAAATATTATTGTCGAGGATGAGGAGGACGCAAAGGCGGCAATCGAATTTCTCAGACGTACAAAAGCCGGACGTGCGACCTTTCTTCCGGTATCCTCGGTTCACGGCAAGACGCTTGATAATGTAAGGCAGATAAGCGCCTGCGGAGGCTATATAGGCGTCGCAAGCGAGCTTGTGAGCTATAACAAGAAGTATGACGGCATAGTAAAGAGCCTTTTGGGACGTGTGGTTGTGGTTGATAATATTGACAGCGCAATTGCTATGAGCCGGAAATTCGGCTATAAGTTCAGAGTTGTAACTCTTGAGGGCGATATTTTAAATGCCGGAGGCTCAATGTCCGGAGGAAGCGTGAACAAGCAGAGCGGACTTATGTCAAGAGCCGCAGAGATAAGGGAGCTAACCTCGGAAACCTTGAAGCTTATGAACGAGCTGAAAAATCTTCGTGACGAGCGTGCAAAGCGTGTTGAGGAAGTACAGAGCATAAAAAACCAGCTTTCCAACTATATGCCGATTGTGCGTGAGTATGAGGACGAGATTTTAAGGCTTGAGAATACCGTTCGTCACTTGAAGGTGACGGTTGAAAACGGCGGAAGCACCGGTGACAATTATATGGCGGAGCTTGCGAATATTGAAAATCAGCTTAAGGAAACACTTGACGCGACTGCGGAAATACTTGCCGGGATAAGAAGCCATGAAGCAAGGGCAGGGGAGCTTGAAGAAAAGCTCCGCGCGGAAAACGAGGAATATGAAAGCGTAAGCGCGGAGCGTGAGGCGCAGTCAAAGAGCATTATGGATGAAACCTTGAAGCTTGCTGCATTGCAGAGAGATGTTCAGGAGCTGGAGAATAAGATAAATGCGGCGGAGGATGACATAATTTCCGCTGAAAATGAGACTAAGGAGAAGGAAGCATACAGGACCGGACTGCTTGCGAGATGCGGCGAGCTTGAAAAAACAATAGAGGAAAAGGAAAGGCACCGCAGTGAAATTGCCGGACTGTCTGAGGAGTTAAGGAAAAGGATAAAAATAATTGACGAACAGAAATCAAACATTGTTGACAGCTTGAAGGGTATACAGAATGAGAACAAATCCATGACCGACCGGCTGATAAATCTTCAGCAGGAGCTTTCAAGAGTTGAAACAAGACGCGTAAAGCTTAATATGGAGCGTGAGAACATAATGAATCATCTTTGGGACGATTATGAGCTTACATATAATGCGGCAGCGGAGATAAGAAAGACCTATGAGGACGAGAAGACAGCCTCCAAGCGCGCTGCTGAGCTGAAATCAAAGATAAAGAGCTTGGGGCATGTTAATATGGAGGCGATTGAGGAATACACCGAGAAGAAGGAGCGTTTTGAATTTTTGAGTACTCAGCGCGATGATTTGGAGAAGTCGAAGGAAAATCTGAATAAGATTATCGAGTCTATGGAGGAGCTGATGCAGGAGCATTTTGGAAATCAGTTCAATGTAATCAGTCAAAGCTTTTCGGAGGTATTCACAGAGCTTTTCGGCGGCGGCAGGGGCAGGCTTTCGCTGACCGACCCGAATAATCTTCTTGAGAGCGGAATTGAAATAGAGGTTCAGCTGCCGGGCAAGGGACTTCAGAACATCAATCTGTATTCCGGCGGCGAGAAATCGTTCATTGCAATCGCGCTTCTGTTTGCGATACTTAAGGTTAAGCCTACTCCGTTCTGTATCCTGGACGAGATTGACGCTGCGCTTGATGATGTAAACGTATCGAGGTTTGCTACTTATCTGAAGAATTATACGGATCAGACGCAGTTTATTGTAATCACGCACAGACGGGGAACAATGGAGGCAGCAAACATATTATACGGAGTGACGATGCAGGAAAAGGGTGTAACAAAGCTGCTGTCGCTTCATATTGATGACGTGTCAGAGGATATTGCAAATTAGTCGGCGAATAAAACAAAAGGGAGTTAATATAATGGGATTTTTTGATAAATTAAAGCAAGGTCTGAAAAAAACCTCACAGGCTATTACCGGTCAGGTTAATTCTGTGTTCAAGACATTTGTTAAGGTTGATGAGGAATTGTTTGACAGTCTTGAGGAAGCTCTGATTATGGCTGATTTAGGCTATGAAACCTCAACGTATATTATAGAGGAGCTTCGTGACAGAGTAAAGACAAAGCATATTAATGACGGCAATGATGTAAAAACGGAGCTTCAAAACGTAATTGCGGACATTTTAACCGAGCGTGACACTTCGATGCACCTTGAAACAACACCGTCGGTAATTCTGGTTATCGGAGTGAACGGTGTTGGTAAGACAACAAGCATAGGCAAGCTTGCCATGCATTATAAGAGCAGGGGCAAAAAGGTATTGCTTGCGGCAGCGGATACCTTCCGAGCGGCGGCGATTGACCAGCTTGACATATGGGCGCAGCGCAGCGGCTGTGACATCATAAAGCATCAGGAGAACAGCGATCCGGCGGCGGTGGTTTTTGACGCGTGTACGGCGGCAAAGGCAAGGGGAGCGGATGTTCTTATCTGCGATACAGCCGGCAGACTTCACAATAAGAAGAATCTCATGGCGGAGCTTGAAAAAATAAGTCGTGTAATAAACCGTGAGCTGCCGGGCTGCTCTCGTGAAACACTTCTTGTACTTGACGCGACGACCGGACAGAATGCCGTGAGCCAGGCTCAGCTGTTTAAGGAAGCGGCGGATATTACGGGCATTATCCTGACGAAGCTTGACGGCACCGCAAAGGGCGGAATAATCATAGCAATTTCAAAGGAGCAGGCACTCCCGGTAAAGTTTGTGGGCGTCGGTGAAGGCATAGACGATTTGCAGGAGTTTAATCCGAGAGATTTTGCAAGGGCAGTATTTGAGCAGGAATAAGCGGTTACTTCTTTACAAAGGAGTGGTTATATAATGAGCAGTAATAACGATAAAAATAATGTGGGCGGCAAAATATCCGATATTCTGAATGACGCATTGACGAGCGGAAACTTTGATGAACTTAGCAGGCAGGTAGGAAGTACAGTTGATAAGGCACTTGACGAAACCGTTGCAAAGGTATCAAAGGGAGTCAATGGAGCAGTTGATATTCTCGGTAAAACCGTATCAAGCGGAATTAACAGCGCCGGAAGATTTGCGGAAAAGCTTGCGGTAAATCTGAGTGAAATGAACGGAAAAAAGAATGAAAAGCTTGTGCCGATAAATAAAAAGGCGATTAAAAAAATACCGGTTTTTCCTAATTTGTTTACACCTGCACTCATTACCGGCATTGCCTGCGCGATCATAGGCGATGTTACAGGTGTTGCTGTTTTGACAGAAGCGGCAGAGATAATTATTTCGCTTGGCATTGTTGCTGAAATTTTTATAGAATGGATATTCGGCTTAAGAAAAAGAAAAGTCAGACGTCGGTATAAAGAATATATCAGTGAGGTAAGTAAGCGGGGGTATTTTGAAATAGAAGATGTTGCCGAAGAAATGAGTATAAAAATGAAAAAAGCTCAGCGGGAACTTAGCAAAATGATTGAATACAAGGTATTCCCCGAAGGACATATAAATGATGAAGGCACATTCTTTTTCGGCACGGATGAGATGTATGATACGTATCTTGAAACTATGAAGGCGCAGCAACTTCGTGAAGCGGAAGAGGAAAAGCGTGAAAACGAAAATGCGGAGGAAAAGCAGGTGCGTGAGGCGCTTGAAACAGGGGAACGCTTTGTTGCACGCATACGCGCGGCAAATGATTACCTTATTGAGCAGGAGATAAGCGAGAAGCTTGATACCACGGAGCGGATTGTTACGAAGATATTCGAGCGGATCGGTGAAAATCCGGAGCAGCTTCCTCAGGCGCGAAAATTTATACAATATTATCTGCCTCTTACAGAAAAGCTTGTTGATGCGTACAAGAATTTTGATGAGCGCGGACTGGAAACAGAGAACATAAAAAAGTCAAAGCAGGAGATTAAGCATACGCTTGATACAATTAATCAGGCATTCTGCAAGCTGTATGAAAATCTTTTTGAGGATGAGGTTATAGACGTAAATTCGGATATTTCACTTCTGCGCACGATGCTTGCTCAGGAAGGATTATCGGATAACGATTTACTGTCGGGCAACAGGAAAGGATAGGAAAAATGAACGAATTTGAAAAGACAATGCCAACGCTTACGCTTACGCCGGATCTAACGTCCGAGAAAGCGGAGGAACCGATTAAGGCTGCGGCAGAGGTAAAGGAAGCGGCGCCGGCTGTTCAGCTGACAGCGGAGGAACAGCAGATGGTTGACGCGTTTGCACAGCAGATTGATGTTAAAAATTCCGTGCAGATTATGAATTACGGCGCGGGAACACAGCAGAAAATTGCAGGCTTTGCGGATAAGGCTCTTGAGAATGTGCGAACGAACGATACCGGGGAAATAGGAGAAATGCTTGCGTCGCTTGTTATGGAGCTGAAGGGCTTTGATGCTGAGGAGGAAAGAAAGGGATTTCTTGGATTTTTCAAGAAAGCCTCGGACAAGGTTCAGCTGATGAAGGTTAGATATGACAGGGCAGAGGTTAATGTGGACAAAATATCACAGGCATTGGAGCAGCATCAGGTACAGCTTTTAAAGGATATGTCAACGCTTGATCAGATGTATGAAATCAACCTGAACTACCTCAAGGAGCTGACAATGTACATCATAGCGGGAAAGAAGAAGATTGAGGAGATAAGGGCCGGTGAATTAAAATCTTTGCGCACAAAGGCAGATCAAACAGGACTGTCGGAGGACGCGCAGGCGGCAAATGACCTTCAGGCTCAGCTTGACAGGTTTGAAAAGAAAATCAGCGACCTTGAGCTTACGAGAATGGTTTCTATTCAGACGGCTCCGCAGATACGTCTTATACAGAATAATGACGCCATGATGGCGGAGAAGATTCAGTCTACAATAGTGAATACAATTCCGCTGTGGAAGAGTCAGATGATTCTTGCGTTGGGAATATCACATTCTCAGCAGGCTTTAAAGGCACAGCAGGCTGTTTCGGACATGACAAATGATCTGCTGAAGAAGAATGCCTCAATGCTTAAGCAGGCAACCACAGAAACTGCAAGAGAGGCACAGCGCGGTATTGTAGATATTGAAACCTTGAAGGAAACAAATCAATCGCTTATTGAAACCTTGGACGAGGTAATGAATATTCAGGCTGACAGCAGGGAAAAGCGTCGTCTTGCAGAGGAGGAGCTGCGGAAGATGGAGGACGCCGTTAAGGCAAAGCTTTTGGAAATGAGATAATCGGATGCAAAGGTGCAGGGGAATAATTTGTATTCCCCTGCTCTTTTTCAAAAGGAGGACATAATGATTACAAGACGTGAAGCAGTAGATTTTTGCCTGACTCTTGACGGCGCGTATGAGGACTATCCGTTTGATGATACAAATTGGACTGTCATGCGTCATAAAGGGAATAACAAGGTATTTGCGTGGATTTTTGAGCGTATGGAGCATATCTGGGTAAACGTGAAGGGCAGACCGGAGTGGAATGATTTCCGGCGGCAGATGTTTGACTCTGTAGTTCCGGCATACCATTTAAACAAAAGACACTGGAATTCAATAATACTGGACGGCACAGTACCGGAAGAGCATATAAGGGATATGATTTCGGAAAGCTATGAATTGACAAGGTGTATAAAATCATCGGATAGCAAGTTTGGAAAAAGATAAGCACCGCTTCTCTTTTCCCAAACACATTGGTGAAAGGAGTTCGGATTATAAAAACGAAAGAAAATGCTTGCTATACCACTAAAAATATGGTATAATTAATTATATAAAGGGCACTTCCGAAAGCCTCCCGGCGGCTGTCAAATTGCACAACTAATGCCGCCTTCTGAGTTAAAAATCCTTGAAATACGCGAGTGTTCCTGCGGATTTTTGCCTTAAACCCGGCAATTATTTGTGCAATTTGCCAAACACCATTAGGTTTTTAGAAGTACCCTAAATAAATTACGGTTAATACGAAAAATAGGTTCTTATATATTTTCCGTGTTATTATTTATGCCGGAAGGGAGATTATCATGAAAATAGACGGACATACGAAGCAGCTTGGAATTATAGGCTGTCCCGTGGAGCATACATTTTCTCCGAAGCTTCAGAACTTCATTTCAGAGCGCATGGAAGAAAACTATGTATATTCGGCGTGGCACGTTGAGCCGGAGAAGCTTGAAGACGCAATTGCCGGAATGAAAGCGTTGAATATCAGGGGGCTCAATGTAACCGCACCGCATAAGAAAGCGGTTATGCAGTATCTTGATGTTATTTCAGAGCAGGCTCAGCTTTTAGGCTCGGTTAATACCGTTGTAAACAAAAACGGCAGACTGTACGGCTATAATACTGATGCGGAGGGATTTTATGCGGCGCTTTACAACGAAGGCATATTTATGGAAAGGAAAAATATTCTGATAATAGGCGCGGGCGGAGTGGTTAAACCGACCCTTATGCGTATTATTCAGGAAAATCCGTTATCCGTTACCGTTGTAAACAGGACAAAGTCGAAGGTTATAGCTTTGAAGAACGCGATAAAGGAACAGATGGATTTTGAGATCAATACCGATTTTAAGGTATTTGAGCATTACGATATAGTTATAAATGCGACCTCGGCAGGGATGGAGCCGCAGCTTAACGCACTGCCAATTGACGGAATCGATGAAATTGACAGTATGGATTTTATTGATAAGGATACAGCAGTGGTTGATATGATATATAATCCAAAGCATACCTTGTTCCTTAAGGAAGCAAGAAAGCGCGGCGCCAAGACGATGAACGGTCTTGGAATGCTGATTCATCAGGGGCTTATAGCTCATGAGCTGTTCACGGGGAACAAGCTGCCGAAGGATATGGCGGATATTGTAATGATTGAGGTGTTCAGGTCATGAGTACAAAATCCAATATTGTCCTGACCGGATTCATGGCGTCGGGAAAAACAGAAATATCAAAGGCGATTGCCCGATTATCCCAATATAAGCTTATTGACACTGATGACATGATTGCCGAAGCTGCGGAAATGAGCATAAATGAGATATTTGCAAAATACGGTGAGGAGGAATTCCGCCGGATTGAGCATGAATGTATATGTAAGGCTGCCGGAATGTCGGGAGTGGTTATCGCGACAGGAGGCGGGGCTGTACTTAATAAAGAAAATATGAAGGAGCTGAGGAAAAAAGGAAAAATTTTCAATCTTGCGCCGGATTTTAAGGTAATTGAGGAAAGGCTTGCGGCGGCTGCCGCGACCCGGCCCTTGCTTAAAAATCAGGATATAGCTGCGGTAAAAAAGAGATTTGAGGACAGGCTTCCGTATTATGCGGACTGCGACTGTAAAATCCATGTGATAAGCGGCCGGTCACCGAAATCATATGCGATGGAAATCATTTCTCTTATGGAGCAGTATTAAGAGACTATCCGTAATTAAAGAAGCTATTGATTTACGGATAGGTTCTAAATATAATATTATAGGCTTTTGCTGTCGAAGCATAGGCTTTGGCGGCAGATGAAAGGATGATTGATTATGAGGATTACGCGAGAGGTGGATTATGCTCTGAGGATAGTTCTTATGCTGTCCAGGGAACAGAAACAGATTGAAGCAAAGGTCATATCGGAAAGCAATGGTATACCGTACAGGTTTACACTCAAAATTTTAAGAAAAATTGTGCAGGCGGGAATTATACGCTCGTACCGCGGTGTGAACGGCGGATATATTTTAAACTGCGAACCGTCGGAAATAAGTATGCTTGACGTTATTGAGTGCATTGACGGAAATCTCAGCTTAAACCGCTGTGAGGAGGACGACTGCGCTTGTAAAAGCTGCACGGAATGCACGATAAATTCAAGCCTGCACAATGTTCAAAATAAGCTTAAGCAGGAGCTTAAGAGTGTAACCTTTGATAAGATGCTTTTAGATGAAAAGGTAAATAATACCTGCAATCATTGAAGCAATAACTCCAAAAAGAATTACAGGCCCGGCAATGGTGAAAACTTTTGCTCCGACGCCTAAAATATAGCCTTCGGTTTTAGCCTCAAGCGCGGGCGCGGCAACGGAATTGGCAAATCCCGTTACGGGAACAAGAGTTCCGGCGCCCGCGTGCTTGGCTATTTTGGGATATATGTCAAGCCCCGTCAGAAGCGCGCTCAGAAATACTAATGTTATGGTCACAGCAATAGCTGCGTCATCTTCGGACAGACCGAAATATTTGTATAAATTCAGCAGGCACTGCCCTAATGTGCATATAAGGCCGCCTATAAGAAATGCCTTAATGCAGTTGACGAACAGCTTGGAATTCGGGGTTTTTGTTTTTACATATTCGGCGTATTCCTTGTCAGACATTGGAATAGGCTCATTATTCTTTTTCACTTTTTGCACTTCCTTTCGGGGATTGTTTTCAGCATTAGTTTTAGCATTATACGAGAAATTATTCATGTTTTTTTGAGAACGGAGATAAATATGAAAAGATTAATAAGTATTGCGGCGGCTGCCGCAATGACAGTATCGCTTGTGCCGATATATTCCGCCGGTGCGGCAGTATCCGGAGAGATGGCTTCGGTAAACTACAAATACGGTGAAAATACGTACATAAGACAAATGGAAAAACTCGACAGAGGACTGATTGCCGTAAATACCGGCAATGGTATATATATCGGATGGCGCTTGCTGGGAGATGAGTGCAGTGTTTCGGATATAAAAAGAGCGCCGTCGTTTGATGTTTACCGAAACGGCGAAAAAATTGCGGCTGTTACTGACAGCACAAACTATCTTGACACAGCCGGCAACGCGTCAGACAGCTACAGTGTTGCGGTTAAGGATACAGACGAGTTATGTGAAGCAGTTTCGGTAAACAGCGGTTCTTATTTTGATGTTCATCTTGACAGACCCGCGGCATTTGCGGTGGATTCGGAAACCTCGTATGAATATACGATAGGCGACTGTTCAACAGGCGATTTGGACGGTGATGGGCAGTATGAGCTTGTAGTGAAGTGGGACAGTAATCCTCAGGATAATTCAAACGGCGGAATTACGGGAAATGTTCTGCTTGATGCGTATGAGCTTGACGGAACAAAGCTTTGGAGAATAGATCTCGGCAGAAATATTCGTGCAGGTGCGCATTATACACAGTTCCTTGTCTATGACTTTGACATGGACGGCAAGTCGGAGGTAACATGCAAAACAGCTCCGGGTTCATTGGACGGTAAGGGCAATTATGTAAGTGAGGCAAGCTCGGTCGATGCAATAAAGGGTACAGATAATTCAGCCGTTTATGTAAACTCCGGCGGATATATTTTGGACGGCGATGAATTTTTTACGGCGTTTGACGGAGAAACCGGAGCGGCGATTGACACGATTTACTACCCGGTTCAGCGTATATCAGCTGTAATATGGGGAGATGACTTCGGAAACCGTGTTGACAGATTTCTTGCAGATGTAGCATATCTTGACGGTGAAAGACCGTATGCGGTATATTGGAGAGGTTATTATCACGGACAGTCCGGTAAGGGTCAAAGAACGGGTATCTGTGCAATGAGCCTTGATGAAAACGGAAAGCTCAGCTGCGATTACTGCTTTGATACATATGATACTTCAACAACAAAAGGCTATAAAGGCGTGAACGGCTATACTGACGGAAACGAAAATTATGTCGGACAGGGAAATCATAACCTTACTGTTGCAGACGTCGATAATGACGGAAAGGACGAGGTTATCTCCGGTGCGATGTGTATGGAGGTCAAAAATGACAATAATCTCATACCGAAATGGTGTACATTTAAAGGACACGGAGATGCTCTGCATATAGGTGACTATGACCCTACCCATGACGGATTGGAATTTTATACAGTTCATGAAGAAGGCGGAGGAACTGAAAGTGTAATCGGTCAGACTCTTGACTTTGGTCAGTCGGTAATCGATGCGAATACGGGTGAAATAATCTGGCACGTAAGCTGTTCAAAGGATACCGGAAGAGGTATGATGGCAAATGTGGGCGCGGGCGGATATTATCAGGTTAATGCTTCAAGCGGTGCAGGCTCATATATTGCAAACGGCGGAAACAGCTTTACCGCGGCAAACCTTGGTCTGAGTGTAAACTTCCGTATTTTCTGGGACGCGGATATTTATGAAGAGCTGCTTGACGGAACAAATATAACCTCATGGAACGGCTCAAGGATGGAAACAATATTCAGTGCCGACGGCTGCGTCAGCGTGAACGGAACAAAGGCAAATCCGGCTTTGCAGGCGGACTTGTTTGGTGACTGGCGTGAGGAGGTATGCTATCCGCTTTCGGATAACAGCGCATTGAGGGTATTCACAACCACAGACGTAACAACGTATAAGCTTCCCACGCTTATGCACGACCCGGTGTACAGAAGCGGTGTTGCTGCCGAGCAGACTGCATACAATCAGCCGCCGCATATAGGATTCTATTTTGCGGACGAGATTTACCGCACGGCACTCGTTGGCATAGACGTTGGAGCACCGGAAAAGACAGAGTATAATGTCGGTGAAAGTCTGGATTTAACGGGACTTATGGTGACGGGAAGCTATGATGACGGTTCGAATTATGATATTGACGGATATTCGGTAACCGGTTATGACAGCATGAGGGCAGGAGAACAGGCGGTAACAGTAAGCTATCGTGGCTTTGAAAAGACTTTCATGGTTAATGTCAATACGGATTTCACTGTGAATGAGAGTGGTTTGATAACCGGATATACGGGTACTGCGGCAAGGGCGATAATTCCGGAGTCTGTAAACGATGCTGAGATTACAGGTATTGCCGAAAATGCGCTTGACGGAACAGCAGTCAAAGAGCTTTACGTACATGATAATATAGAGAAAATTGAGCGGAACAGCTTTGATGGTATAAAGGTATACTGTTATGAAGGCAGCGATATGCACATTTACGCACTCGAAAACGGAATCGATTTTGAGCTTATGGAGCGGGCTGCGAATGAGTATATAATAAATACCTCATTTGACGAGAGTGAATATGATAATTTCGGATTTTATCAGGAGAGCAGTACAAAAATTGTAGATAAAGGAAGAATAACCTATGGAGTAGGAGGCAGAACCAAAGGAGGCGGAGACGGATATAGCGGTTTTGATGTTGATGAAGCGGATGGAAATCGTTATTTGAGGGCTGTTCTGGGACGTTTCGGAACGAATGGAAGGCAGCCGTATATGACCTTTGCGGATTCACCGCGCCTTAGTGACAGCTATGATAATGTTATGAGCTTCAGGTTTATGATTCCGTATATAAAGCATGACGGTGCTTCGGAGCGTACAGAGTGCTATATGAATCTTAACGATTCAGCCGGAACAATAGATACTGTTTCAAAGGATAATCTGGGAATTGATTATGATACATGGTATTGTTACAGCCTGATTTATCATAAGGGAAGCTATTACAGAGCATTGTCGGATGCGGACGGAAATTTAATTTCGCTTACGAACCTCGGAGGTACGGCTGCGGATACCGGCATTTCGGGAGCCGCGCTTAATCAGGTAAGAGGAACGGCATATAATAACAATCTGTACTATTCATATATTGCTATTGATGATTTGCAGATCTATTCAACAGATTCGGCTATTTCTGAAATATATGTAAATGTAAGAGATAAAAACGGTGTGCCGATTGAGAGAGCGTCTGTGAAGCTCGGCGGATTTACAGTTGAAACAGATGAGGACGGAATTGCGGAGTTTCTTGTTCCAGCGGGAATATATCATTCGGAAATAACCGCTGACGGCTATGAAGGTACGGAGCCGGTAGTTGCGGCATATAAGAATGAAGTTATAAAGAAGGTACTTCTTGAAGTTATCAATGTTGAGGCAAATGGAGTTTCCGTTGACAAGACAGAGGCTTCCGCAGCAGTTGGGGGTACATTCAGGCTCAATGCAGCAACGGAGCCGGAGAACGCGACTGAACGTGATTTTGTATGGTCAAGTTCAAATGAAGCTGTTGCAAAAGTGGATGCGGAAGGAAATGTCACGACTTTATCAGTGGGTACAGCCGAGATAAAGGTAATGCTTAAGGGTTACGAGGCTGTGTGTACCGTAACGGTATATGATACCTCTGCATATGAGCAGATTCCGAATGCTGTAATTATTGAACTCAGTTCAGATAAAGCAGAAATTCCTTTAAGCGGAATCAATCAGACTGTATTGTGTGACGCTGTTGTATATGACCAGAATAATATTCCTATAGATAACGCTTATGTAAGCTGGTCATGCGACAAGGCGGAGATAAGAAACGGCAGACTGTATATCACTCCTGATACTGAGGAGGGAACGGCGCGGATAAACGCGGTATGCGGCGAGATAAGCGCGTCAAAGGATATTGAGCTTGTATCAATGCTTGCCGACGCGGATATATTTGTAAATACGACATATTCGGAAGCGGCTGACGTACAGGTAAGACAGCTTCCGGAGGCAATGATTGAAACAAGAGGTGATCTTACTTATTACGGCGGTTCAAGAGACGGCAGCGTCAAGGCAGAGATTGGAGTGTGGGCTGTTGAGGATGAAAACGGAAACATATATATGAAGGGAGGTTCGTCAAATTGGAGTTCGGCAAACAGAAATTCATATATAAACATAGATAAGGCGCCGTCGGCTTATGAAGCCGGAAAACAATATGTATTTGAAACGGATATTATGTTTGACAAAACATCTCCGAACGCCGTAACGCTGTCAAACGGTATTGTGCTGTCTGTAACGGCATTGGGAGCAGAGAGCGGAAAATGGTATCATTACGCGCTTGTATATGACGGACAATATACGCAGTACTTATTTGATGAAAACGGCAGGCTTGTTTCAAAAAAGCTTCTTACGAACACAAGTACGGAGCCGATAAGCCGTTTGAATTTCGGTGTAAGCGGAGAAGAAGGAAATACTTATTTGGATAACACAAGCTATTATGCAAAGGAAAAGGCTGTTTCAACTCTGGCAGTAAAGGTGTATGATACCGAAAACAATGCGGTCGAGGATGCAAATGTACAAATAGGCGCACTTGAACAGCTGACAAACGCGCGCGGCAAAGCGAGCTTTGAGCTTTTGCAGGGTGTGTATACGATAGAAATTTCAACAGAAGGCAACAGAACGCTTGAAAAGGATATAGTACTTTCCGGCGAGGATGAGAGCGTGAACATAGTTTACGATCCGGCGTCAATTCCAACGCCGACGCCGACGCCCGAACCCGGTATGAGCTATAAGCTTGCCGCTGCCGGAAACGGAGGAAAGGTAAGTGTTGAATTAAGCGCGTATGAGGGCTTGGGTACGGAAGCTGAAAAGACAATTTATATTGCGTCATATAAGGACGGCAGGCTGCTGAACGTTGCGGCATCGACCGATACGGCAGTGTCGGGATTCAGCTTTAACTCAGAAGCGCCGGCAGAGGCTGATAAATGTGTATGCATGGCATGGGATAGGAACGGCAAGCCGATTGCGGCAGCGGTTACCTTAAGGAACCACTGATTAATTAACGCCTAACGGCTTAGCACGCATTGAAC
>JAUNPN010000120.1 GCA_030536655.1 bacterium
GCCGCCCTCAGCGACTTGAAGTATAAACATACGTCGGCGTCGCTTCTGACGGCAAACTGCTTGCATCTCTTTTCCCAAACGGGAAAGGAGAAAAGATAAGCGGCGCATCTTGCCGCCCTCAGCGACTTGAAGTATAAACATACGTCGGCGTCGCTTCTGACGGCAATCTGCTTGCTTCTCTTTGCCCAAACGCATTGGTGAAAGGAGTTCAGATTATAAAAATGGCAGAATTTAATATTGCTTTAATCAAGGGGGACGGAATAGGTCCGGAAATCGTAAACGGAGCGGTAACAGTGCTTGACGCTGTTGCAAAGAAGTTTAATCATACTTTCAGTTATACAGACGTTCTTATGGGAGGATGTGCAATTGATGCGACAGGTGTGCCGCTTCCTCAGGAAACAATTGATATTTGTAAAAAATCGGATTCAGTTCTGCTGGGGGCTGTAGGCGGTCCGAAATGGGATTCGCAGCCGCCGGCGAACAGACCGGAAAAGGGACTTTTGGGAATAAGAAAGGCTTTAGGTTTATATTCGAATCTTCGTCCGTCAATTCTCAAACCTCAGCTTAAGGCTGCTTCTCCGTTAAAGGACGAGAAGCTTGAGAATGGGCTTGATATTATGGTAGTGCGTGAGCTTACAGGCGGAATTTACTTTGGCAAGAGAGAACGGGCAGAGGACGGCTCATGGGCGTCGGACGAGGAGAGATACAGCGTAGAAGAAGTAAAGAGAATAGGTAAGATTGCATTTGAAACGGCAATGCTCCGTAATAAGAAGCTTGTTTCGGTAGATAAGGCAAATGTTCTTGAATCGTCACGCTTATGGAGAAAAACCATTACAGAAATGTCTGCTGAATATCCTGAGGTTACATTGACGTATATGTACGTTGACAATGCTGCAATGCAGCTTGCGATTAATCCGGCGCAGTTTGATGTAATTGTCACATCAAACATTTTCGGTGATATTTTGTCGGATTTATCCAGTGCGATTGCAGGCTCAATAGGTATGCTTCCGTCAGCATCTCTTGGTGCATCAAAGTGCGGAATGTATGAGCCTATTCACGGCAGCGCTCCGGATATTGCGGGTATGGATATAGCAAACCCGATTGCGACAATAGTAAGTGCAGCAATGATGCTTGAAATGTCATTCGGACTTATTGAGGAAGCAAAGGCAATTAATGCTGCGGTTGATAAAGTTCTTGATATGGATTACAGAACAACGGATATTATGTCAGATGGAATGAAGAAGGTTGGCTGTAAGGAAATGGCACAGCTTATTGCAGACAATATATAACAAGCAGTCATGTTTCCTGCCGCCTTAGGCGGCAGGTATTTCCTTTATGAATGAGAAACGGAGAAATTATGAATTTACACAACGCTTCTATAAAGACCTCGGCGGTATCGCCGAAGCAGTATCCGACAGACGGCAGACTTGAATTTGCGTTTGCCGGACGCTCAAATGTCGGTAAATCATCGATGATAAACAAGCTTTTAAACCGTAAATCGCTGGCTCGTGTCAGCGGTACACCGGGCAAAACAATTACGATAAATTTTTATGATATAGATGATACGATTTATCTTGTTGACCTTCCCGGATACGGCTATGCGAAGCGCTCCAAGGAGGAGCAGGCAAAGTGGGGAAAGATGATGGAAGATTATCTTGCAAATCGCAGTCAGCTTGTTCAGACGATTCTTCTTGTGGACAGTCGCCATAAGCCTACGGCAGATGACCATCTGATGGCCGATTGGATACGTCATTATCATGACAGATTGATTGTTATAGCAACAAAGATAGATAAGCTGAAAAAACGTGAAATCGAATCAAATCTTGAAATGATATATGATGAATTGCAGCTTACGGATGACGATATTCTTGTGCCGTTCACTGTAAATGATGAAGAGGGCAGAGTAACGGTCTGGGATATGATTGAAATGATGCTCATGGCTGAAAGATAAATTTGATCAGAATAAAATGTATCTTGATTTTGTAAAAATAATAACTAATGCATAACAAAGGAGATGCAGGCTGTAAAACAAGTCTGCATCTCCTTTGTTATGAAGAAGGATTATGATTTAATACATCATAATATTCAAAATTCTGTATAGCTATACCGTATATTAATAATCAAATTCATTGTTTTCATCATCAAAATGCACTCTTTTCAGAATTTTCAGATCAGATACATTATATTCCTTTATTGTTTTCTCTTTGCCGTCAAGAGTCACCTTGCAAAGCCCCTTTAAAAGGCTTACATTTTCAACCGTACCCTTGCCGTCGGGAGTTTTAACAATAGAGCCTTGATGCGGAGTTTCCCGCAAAAGCTCTTCATAAACATCCTGCTCATACTTTAAACAACACATGAGCCTGCCGCAGGCGCCGGAAATTTTTGCGGGATTAAGAGAAAGTCCCTGTTCCTTTGCCATTTTTATTGAAACGGGCGCAAATTCACCCAAGAATTTTGAGCAGCAAAGACTTCTGCCGCAGATGCCTATTGAACCTATTGTTTTTGATTCATCGCGTACACCTATTTGGCGAAGCTCTATTCTTGTGCGGAATACGGAAGCAAGATCCTTCACCAGTTCACGGAAGTCAATACGTCCGTCAGCTGTAAAATAGAAAAGAATTTTACTTCCGTCAAAGGTATACTCAACCTCGACAAGCTTCATTTCAAGACCGTGCTTTTCAATTTTTTCAAGACAAACAGCAAAAGCTTCTTTTTCTTTAAGCTTGTTTGAGGCAAGGCGCGCATTATCATCCTCATTTGCGATTCTTATGACGCCTTTTAACGGCTTATTAAGCTCGTTCGGAGCTAACTGCCTTCTTCCGGAAACAACATGTCCGTATTCAATTCCCCGGCTTGTTTCAACTATTACATTATCTCCTTTTTTTATATCAAATTCCAGCGGGTCAAAGTAATATGTTTTGCCGACCGGTTTAAATCTTACACCAATAATCTCTGCCATATTATATATTCCTTTTATTTCTTTTTAGATTTCTTTATTGACTGATTAAGGCTTGTTATGAACTTTTGTGTCGGTTCAAAAATAAGCGTCTGCTCATTTCCGCGATATCCAAACACAATATATGTACATTTCCTGTGTGAAAAAACGCTTGCACGCATATTCCAACGCGGCTTAGGCATGTTGGCAGGCTTGTCCGGATTCATATATAAAATATCCTCATACCGAAATTCGATCTCCTTGTTGCGCTTGCCGATGCTGCGGTTTATACGCAGACTGTAGCCTGTATCCTCGTATGTAAAACGCGAACTGTAGCGTGTCATAACAAAAAATCCAAGTACACAGAAAGAAATTAATACGGCAATAGTGCCCGCAACCTTATAATCGGGGAGAGAATTGATTATTCCTCTGCCGATAAAGAGCAGGAAAACTGCCCAGAGCATGGAATATATAAATTCCTTAGTTCCCGCAGTACGTATTTCCTTCATGATATTTTCCGCCTTTCACAGTCGTATTGTATTATAATATAATTATTATAACACATAATTTATATGTGGTCAAGAAAAAATAAAAAAATCCGGGAATTTCGTTTTTTTTGGTGTGTAAATATTCTCCATTATATCAAATCCGTTACATTATTTACTGTATGAAATCCGAACTATTACATTTGCACAGTATGCGGTGATTCACATATAGGTAATGAGGCTACCGAAACAGTACATGCCTCATCAGGATGGATTGTTGATGTCCCGGCTACAATAACCGGTGGCCGAAGTTCAAATTATATTCCCATATTGAGTTTGGACAGATATATGAGTATATGAATCAGACTTATGAGCGAATGAATAACATAATATCTGTTAGGGGAAAATTAGGGGCAGACAAGAAAATGGAACAGATAAATAGTAAAAAAGCCGATAAAATCGGACAAAATAGAGAAAAGTAAAAAATGTTAACAAAAATACACAAAAAATAATAAAAAACTATTGAAAAATTTCATACCAATATGTTAAAAAAATAGCAAAATACTATTGAAATTTTTGACGATTTGTATTAAAATATAATTAATAGGTAAATTCGGAAATATAATTTACTAAAGGAGGCAGTTATGTCAGAAAATATAAACGAGAATTTCAACGGAAGTTATATAATAATAAAGGCATTGGAGAACGGTGTAAATATAATAGGACTCACAAGAGGACGTGACACTCGTTTTCATCATACCGAAAAGCTTGATGCAGGCGAGGTATACATCGCACAGTTTACAGAAATAACCTCTGCAATAAAAATAAAAGGCAAAGCAGAAATAAGTTCAGCATACGGAAGGATTATATCAGGTATTCAATAAAGCTGCATGCTTTGTCTTTTGACAGATGATTTTTCTGAATGGACAGACATGACTGTTGATTATGTACAATCTGCGTAAATATATGAAATTCATACCGCGGTGCGGTAATTTATACATTGGAGGATACATCAAAATGGAAAGAAATATCAGAACAATCGGAGTACTCACAAGCGGAGGTGATGCTCCGGGAATGAATGCGGCTATCCGTGCGGTAGTCAGAGTAGCGTCATATCACGGTATTAAGGTAATGGGTGTAAGACGAGGTTATGTGGGTCTTATCAACGGAGAAATGGAAGAAATGACAGCGCGTTCCGTAAGTGAAACGCTTCAGCGCGGCGGTACAATTCTCCAGACCGCAAGATGTCTTGAATTTAAGGAGAAGTCAGGCGTATACAAGGGTGTAAACATCGCAAGAGTATTTGGTCTTGACGGACTTGTAGTTATCGGCGGTGACGGTTCATTTAAGGGAGCGCGTGCGCTTTGCGAGGCAGGACTTCCGACAATCGCAATGCCGGGTACAATCGATAATGATATAAGCTGTTCGGAATACACTGTCGGATATGACACTTGTCTTAATACGGTTAAGGATGCTGTCGATAAAATCAGAGATACAGCCCAGTCACATGAGAGATGTTCAATCATCGAGGTAATGGGAAGAGCTGCCGGTTATATCGCACTTGAAGCCGGTATTGCATGCGGTGCTGAGGTAATCCTTGTACCGGAGAAAAAGTGGGATTTTGACCAGGATGTATTACGTCCCATACTGGAGTCAAAGCAGAGAGGAAAGAAGCATTCAATTGTAATCGTTGCCGAGGGTATCGGCGGTGTAATTGAGATGGCGAAGGAAATAGAGGAAAAGACAGGTATCGAGTCAAGAGCAACAATTCTCGGTCACGTACAGAGAGGCGGAAGTCCGACCGTAAGAGACAGAGTTATCGCATCACAGATGGGCGGCAGAGCCGTAGAGCTTCTCATTGAAGGAAAGCAGAACAGAATAGTATGTATGCAGAATTCAAAGATTGTTGACGTTGATATAGAGGAAGGTCTTAAGATGACAAAGACACTTCCGGAAGATCTTGTAGATCTTGCAAAGAAGCTTACCGTATAAAATAAAGACCGCTAAATGCGGCAGGGGAGAATACTATGCGTAAAACAAAAATCATCTGCACAATAGGTCCTGCTACGGATAGTGAGGAAATGATACGTGAGCTTATGCTTGGCGGAATGGATGTAGCAAGAATTAACTTTTCTCACGGCACTCATGAGGCGGCGGCGGAAACCGTTGCAAGAATTAAGAAGGTAAGGGAAGAATTGAATCTTCCGATTGCAATTCTTCTTGATACCAAGGGACCGGAAATAAGAATAAAGGAATTTAAGGACGGTAAGGTTACTTTAAAGACAGGTCAGAAATTTACCCTCTGTATGGATGAGGTTGAAGGCGATGAAACAAAGGTTTCCATTACTTATAAGGATTTGCCGAAGGATGTTTCGACAGGTTCGCATATCCTTATTGATGACGGTCTTATAGAGCTTGAGGCTGTATCGGTAGACAGTAAGCGTATTGTCTGCGAGGTAAAGAACGGAGGTACAATTTCAAACCGTAAGGGTGTAAATGTACCTAATGTATCATTGTCTATGCCTTATATGAGCGAAAAGGACAGGAATGATATTCTTTTCGGTATCGAACAGGACTTTGATTTTATCGCAGCATCCTTCTGCCGCAGTGCATCGGATGTTATGCAGGTAAAGCAGCTGCTTGAAAAGAATAATGCTTCGCATATTGGAATCATTGCTAAAATTGAAAATGCGGAGGGAGTTTCCAATATTGATGAGATAATTGACAGTTCATACGGTATAATGGTTGCCCGAGGCGATATGGGTGTTGAGATTGATATGCAGGATTTACCTGTTATTCAAAAACAACTTATAAAGAAAACATACCGTGCCGGTAAGGTTGTAATAACAGCTACTCAGATGCTCGATTCAATGATAAGGAATCCCAGACCTACCAGAGCTGAAACAACTGATGTTGCAAACGCAATTTATGATGGAACAAGCGCAATTATGCTTTCCGGTGAAACCGCAATGGGAAGCTATCCAATTGAGGCTGTAAAGACGATGGCTCAGATAGCCGAACGTACCGAAAATGATATAGACTATGTTCAGAGATTGGAACGCTGGCGTTTTGAAACAAGAATGGATGTTTCAAATGCAATATCACATGCAACCTGTACAACGGCGCATGACCTTCGCGCAGCGGCTATTATAGCTCTCACATATTCCGGAGGGACAGCAAGGCAGATTTCAAGATTCCGTCCGACATGTCCGATTATAGCGCCGACGCTTTCAGCAAGCGCAAGAAGGCGTCTTAATCTCTCATGGGGAGTATATCCTATTATGAGTGAAATCAGAGGAAATACAGATGAGCTGTTTGACCACGCGGTGGAGTGTGCACAAACAACAGGAATTGTTAAGGACGGCGATTTGGTTGTAATTACCGGGGGTGCGCCGATAGGCGTTGCAGGTACTACTAATATTATGAAGGTTCATCTTGTCGGTCACATTCTTGTAAGCGGCAAGGGAATTTCAAAGCATAATGCAACGGCTAACGTGTGTATTGCAAGGAGTGCGTCAGAACTTGCAAAGAACTTTAAGGACGGAGATATTGTTGTTACGGATAATGTAACTTCGGATATGATTCCGATATTAAAGAATGCTTCGGGAATTATTACGGAGGAGCCCGGCGAGGCAAGAAACTCAAGAATTCTTGCAATGGCGCTCGATATTCCGGTAATTATTAACGCGGCAGGCGCGGCAGGAATATTAAAGAGCGGAACTACAATTACCATGGATGCAACTCATGGTCTGGTGTATTCCGGAACAGAGCCTTTAACAGACGAATAACAGATGTTAAAAAAATCTCAGGGTTTGTTTTTGCACACCCTGAGATTTTTGTACACTCTTGACATTTATGCCAAAGTGTTATATAATATAATAGCAGTTATGTTGTCCGCCTTGAAGGCGGTGGGCTGTATATTGAATGATCGGTTTTACAGTCATTTATTATGTTTTTATTGGAGTCATGATGTATTATTATATAAAAGGTAAACCCGTTTTAAAGGGTATAGGTAATGTTGTAATTGATGTTCACGGCGTGGGGTATCTTATAAATACTTCACAGACAAGCCTGAATTCAATAAAAGAGGGTACAAATGAATTAACAATGTACACTGTTTTTATAGTACGCGAGGATGCGCAGGAGCTTTACGGCTTCACAACCAATGATGAGAAGAATATGTTCGAAAGCCTTATTTCTGTTTCAGGGGTCGGACCAAAGGCGGCAGTGTCAATCTTATCTGTTGCATCCCCGTCTGAACTGGCAAGAGCTGTAATAACTGATGATGTGAAGAAAATAACAAAAGCGCAGGGAGTGGGACCTAAGATTGCAAAGCGTATTATATTGGAGCTTCGTGAAAAACTGAAAAATGCAGATCTCGATTTGACGTCGGCAGATGATGAAACAGCGGCGGCGGTTGAAATGGGAGATTCAAGAAGTGATGCGGTAAGCGCACTTATTGCTCTGGGTTACAGCCGCGACGAAGCAATCAAGGCAGTTGGCGCAGTTGACGGTGAAATGCCTGCTGATGAAATAATCAAAAGGGCGCTCGTCAGATTAATGTAAATGAGAGGGATTTCAAATGGGAATGTTTGATGAGGACGAGAGAATTGTTTCGGGCGGATTTATAGATGAGGACAATGATATAGAATACGGTCTGCGTCCAAGACGGCTTGATGAATATGTCGGACAGGATAAGGTTAAAGCGAATCTTGAGATTTACATACAAGCCGCAAGAGAGCGTAAGGAAGCGCTTGATCATGTACTTTTGTACGGCCCTCCGGGACTGGGAAAAACAACGCTTGCAGGAATTATTGCAAATGAAATGGGTGTAAATATCAGAATAACGTCAGGTCCGGCGATTGAAAAGGCGGGCGATCTTGCAGCTATACTTACAAATTTATCCGAGCATGATATACTTTTTATTGATGAGATACACAGAATGTCGAGAACCGTTGAGGAAATTCTTTATCCGGCTATGGAGGACTATGCATTGGATATTATTATAGGTAAGGGTCCTGCGGCAAAGTCGATAAGAATTGATCTTCCGAAATTTACATTGATTGGCGCTACGACAAGGACGGGACTTTTAACAGCTCCGCTTCGCGACAGATTTGGAGTAATCAGCCGTTTGGAGCTGTATTCAACTGAGGATTTACAAAAGATTGTCATGCGGAGTGCCGGACTTTTGAATGTAGAAATGGACAGCGACGGCGCGGCTGAGATTGCATCGCGCTCAAGAGGTACACCGAGAATTGCAAACCGTTTTTTGAAACGTGTTCGTGATTATGCTCAGGTTAAGTATGACAGTAAGGTAACATGGAAGGTAGCCGATGAGGCATTAAGGCTTATGGAGGTTGACGAACTTGGACTTGACACAATTGACCGCAGAATGCTGACAACAATGATTGAAAGCTTTGGCGGCGGTCCGGTGGGACTGGATACAATAGCCGCTACCATAAGCGAAGATTCAACGACTATCGAAGATGTGTATGAGCCGTATCTTTTGCAGCTTGGATTTATAGCAAGAACTCCGAGAGGACGAGTTGCAACAAGGCTTGCATATGACCATTTCGGTATTCCGTACACAGAGAAGTAAGGATTAAAGGTAAAAAGGGTATGAAAAAAAATTTTGTTTTTACGGCTGCGCTTGCGGGAGTGATTGCCGTATCGTCACTGAGCGCAAATGCGCTTACACTGGAGTATGACGGAAAAACAGTTGAATATACGGGGTCTATATTCAGGCTTTTCGTTAATAATGAAGAGCTGCATGACTTGCCGCTTGAGCCAATTATTTTTAACGACAGGGCGCTTGTTCCGCTGAGAGAGATATTCGAGGCATTGGGTGCTGAGGTTAATTATAACGGAACGACTCAGAGTGTTGAAGTAGAATATGGTGAAACCTATATACGTATGTACATAAATGATAATGCGGCGTATGTAAACGGAAGGCGCACAGCGATTCCTGACGGAGTTGTTCCGAAGCTTATCACAAGGGTAGGCGGAGAAACAAAAACAATGGTTCCTGTAAGATTTATAAGTGAATCCATCGGACTGGAAGTTGAATTTGATTCAGAATCGGGAGGAATATTTGTTGAATCAGGGGAGGCGCTGGAAAAAATTCATGCAACACCGGAGCCTACGGAGGAACCCACAGTTGAGCCTACTGAAGAACCGGCATCGGATCAAAATACAAGCGTAAATATTCAGTTGCCTGAAAAGCTTCCGTCAGATCCGGTGTCAAGCTCGGAAAAACCGGAAGCAACAAAAAAGCCTGATGCCACGGCAGAATCAACGCCGACGCCGACGCCAATGCCGACAAAGCGTCCGTTAAGTATGCGTCCGGAAGGTAATGACAATGGAATTACCGGCGCAAACTCTGAGATGGATTTTGTAATGCAGGGTGTGGATGTAAGCCATTGGCAGAATATAATAGATTGGAAAAAGGCAGAACCATATATAGATTTTGCAATTCTTTCTATGGGTTACGGACAGGATATGGAGTCACAGGATGATGCTCAGTTTAAGCGCAATGCTGCCGAATGTGAAAAGTATGGTATTCCTTACGGAGTATATATTTATTCCTATGCTACAAATGTTGAAAAAGCAAAGGGAGAAGCGGATCATGTGTTGAGGATGATAGAAGGCTGTAAGCTTGATTTTCCGGTATATTATGATTTGGAGGACGCTTCTCAAAATAATCTTACACCGGAGGAGCTTGGAGATATAGCAGAGGCATTCTGCGAAAAAATCCAAGCGGCAGGATATGAAGTAGGAATTTACGCAAACACAACATGGTGGACAAATAAGCTAACCGATGAAGCATTTAATAATCCTACCTGGTATAAGTGGGTGGCACAGTACAACAGTAAGTGTACCTATACAGGGAAATATACTATGTGGCAGAATACATCTTCGGGTACAGTCAGCGGAATTGACGGTCCGGTAGATATGAATTACTGGTACGGAACTTTCAGATAATAACAGAATGGAGAAATAGAAATATAATAGAAATAAGTATTAAAATATCAGCAATTAACAAAAAACGGACTTTTGTACCTTTACAGGGCATAGTCCGTTTTTTTGTTGTTCAAATCAAGAAACAGACGGACTATCGAAGTTTACGAATAGTACAGCAGGGAGTGAGGTAAAACCGTTTGTGATAGCAAGAAAGAATTTTTATTCAGCGATGCTGACAAATGAGCGGAAATAAACAAATAATACATGGTATCAATTACCATGCGTCAGTCTATTTTTATGTTTAAATCTTTACGCAAAACTATTTTATTTTGCGTATGTAATCCCTATCTTTTATTGATATTA
>JAUNPN010000266.1 GCA_030536655.1 bacterium
AATGATACGCGTATCAGCATATAGGATTTTTAGTGATTGCTATAAGGAAAATACAATGTTTCAAGACCGCAGTCTGCATGGTTATGCAGACAAGAAAAAAATACAAATGATACTGATTTTATGTTATACATAAAACAAAGAGATACCTATAATCTAAATCTTTGCTCGCCGCACGGATTAAAGATATATAAAGTACCTCTCTTATACACAAGTATATACAAATCCTTTTGATTTGTCAAGTGCAGTATAAGAAGTTTGTTATATGTAAACAAGACAATCAGTGTTACTACAAAGAAAGGAAGTTTATACTATGAAATTCAGAAAAATTATTACAATAGGTTTGGCGGCTATGATGGCTGTATCAGCTATGAGTATTAGTGCTTTCGCCGCTGAAAGTGTATCCGTCACAGAACCTAACAATATCAGAATTGGAGTGGAACCAAGAGCAGTAACTCCATCAACGACAGTCAATTTGAACACTAAAGAAAATAGCCAAACAGTACCTTGGTCTGTATATTCGGGTTTTGGATATTGGAAAATACATCTCACCAACAAATCCGATGGGACTATAAAAGTAAGACTTCTAAAAGGATCCCCAACAGGCGCACAGATTGGAGAAACAATGGTTATTCCAGCTAATCAAGGATTACCTTTTTACTGTGAGGAAGGCAAACCGTTATCAACCGGAGCATATTATTTGGAGGTAACAAGTGATGGTAATCATAATTTGGCGGGGGAACTTTATTATAAGTTCGGAAGTGATTATGAAAGTATTCTCTAAATAAATACTATAGGTGTAATAAACGTATAAAAGGAGTGTTGCATTCATTTTGAATGCAACACTCCTTTTATGTGCGATAGGTATAGCCAAGTGATAAGTTTTAGGATATGTTTAAAGTCGGATTTGTCAAAAATTTTTTATATTATCTGCGTAATTGTGCATTTCCATACATTATTTTATCAGTGCAGTATAATCAAGGCATAGAGCCTGCAACATTTTCCTCAATTCCTCAATCTTCGTTTGCAACAGTTCCGGCTCGTTTTCCCATACGATATTATAGATGTTGAGCGCGGATTTGAAGCAATCGGCGGCTTTTGTCGTATTCTGCATTTGCAAATAAATACAGCCCATATCCCACACAAGATTTGCGTAGTCGCTGCTATACTCCGAATTATATTGCTTAACTCCCTCAGCACAGCGTTTGAGCGCCTTTATTGCCTTTAACGGTTCACCCATATTTGCAGCTAAATTTGCGTAGTTACAGATTTGAATAACGCTGTCGTTGGTAAATTCCATACCGCTTTCAACAAGAGTGTGATACGCAAGCTCCATATACTGTTTCGCTTTTTCAAGCTGCTTATCTGCATGATACAAGCCGCCGATATTGCCGTATATATTTGCCGCCAAGTGTGGATTGGTCGCTGTGATTTCCTCACATAATTTAACCGCCTGTGTTTCGTACTGCAATGCCTTTTTATTGTTTTTCATACATATATGCTCATACGCGG
>JAUNPN010000121.1 GCA_030536655.1 bacterium
AATATAACAGTATCTCTGAAATTGAAATTATAAACGGACATTATATATTTTCGTTTATGATCATGAATCTTGATGTATAAAACAAATTTATTAAACTGTAACAAACTCATTTGAATGGATATAGCTGAAGGCGGTTTTTATACAAAAATCCTAATATAGTGCAAAAAATCCAAAGTTCACTTGCATTATTTGATTTTATGTGCTATAATCTGTTTATAAACGGAGGTTAATGTAAAATATGGAAAAAGTAACGCTGTTTATATCGAATGCATTGGCGGAAAATAATTTTATAAGATCGGAAGATGTGGATATTTGCAGGTACGGAATAGAAATGTTTATTATTTGTATACTGGAAATGTGTGCAATACTTTTTGTGTCAATAATTTTAGGTAATTTTTTTGAAACTATAATTTATCTGGTGGGATTTATACCGATAAGGATATATGCGGGCGGATATCATGCAAATACACGGTTAAGGTGTTTTATTATGCTTCTTGCAGTATATGCCATATTCAGCATAACAAATACACATGAATTATTGCAGCAATATAGGATATATGCTTTAATAATATCATTTATAAATATTTTAGCTGTCTATTTATGGGCGCCGCTTGAAAATGAAAATAAAAGTGTAAATGCAAATGAAAGAAAATATTACAGAAAGAAGAGTTTGATCTTTTCAGTAATTGGATTTATTATTGCGATAATAATAATTTCAGTGAATTTTTGTAATACATATACTCAAGCGTTTTTGTTGGGATTAAGTACAGCATTATTGGCATTATTTGCCGGAAAAATAAAAAATATAGTAAATAGAGGAGAAAAAAGATGAAGAAAATGTTAAAATTTTTTGTAAAAAAGTATGGTGCAATTATAGCAGGTTGTGCATTTTCATTTGTTGTGTTTGGCACAAATATTCCATGCATGTGGCCGTTTTATGAACCCAAAGAACCTAAGGGTTTAGAGCGTTTTAAAAAGCACGCAGAGTAATTTATGAAAATGTCTTAATAAATACGTTATTAAGATAGAGAAAATGTTTGAAATCCTTGAAAAAGGTTTCAATATATAACTAAAAATTATGTTAAATTATGTATTGGTGATGTTTCAACATCCTGTTCAAACATTAATCCCGTGAGATTATCACATAAAAATGAATGAAGTACCGAATGATTGCAATAGGATTACAAGCGTCACAATATATAATTTGAAAATTTTAAATGGAGTATTAAAAATAATGTGTTTTGTTACAATATTAGCAGTAAGTTAGAACATTTATTTGTGGTGTTCTGATATTGTTTTAGTGATGGAATGGAGAGCGGTATGAAAAAATACAATAAAAAATTAGTTACAATAGGAATAATATCGACATGTATGATAACGAATATTGCCATGGCATATAATATTAAATATTCTAATGGATACAACAATATTCCTGCTTATGTAGTAGGATACAGTGGATTTTCTAATGAAACTACGCAGGCAATACATAATTCGTGTTTGGCATGGAATATAGTACATGATGGAGATTTGGTGTACAGAAGTACATCGACTCATTCCAGAACAGGAACGGCTGTAAAGAATGGGGTCAATGAAATTACAAAATATAACTTGGGAACAAATAGTTATATTATGGTGACCGGAATATATAATCCTGCTTTTAAGCTCAATGATATTAGTGAGGCTGATATAACTATAAATATTAGTTATCCATTTGGTTCAGCGTCAACTTCTTTTGATACTCAATCAGCAATTACCCATGAGATAGGACACCTTTTGGGATTAGGGCACTCTAGTGTGACAGCAGCGTGTATGTACGAGACTATTGATCCGGGGACGATAAAAGGAGTTCACACAGATGATATAAATGGAATTAATTCAATATATTAATAAGGAGAAAATATAAATGTTAAAATTATCATGTGTTTTAGCGACCGCAGCAATATCAACTGCATTTTGTTTTTCCGGGTGCACGCAGGAAAAAGAAAAAATTGTTATACACGGAATCATGCCTGAATTGACAGAAAGCGAATTAATACTGAATTCGGATTTGATTATTAGTGGCAGTGTGTCGGAAATATTGAACAGTAAGTGGAGTAATGAGAACTTAGAGAAAGGAGAAAATATTCCTAATATTCTGCAAACGGATATTATTATTGATGTTGATGAGGTTATAGAGGGTGATTGTATAAATAATTATGTTACTGTTCGTATTAATAAGGGAGAAAACGAAGATACAGTGGTATATTCAGAAGGTTATCCTGATTTTACGGAAGGAGAGCAAGTACTATTATTTCTTGCAAGAGATGATAGTGGTTTGGCAACCGATGAGGACTATTATGTTCTTACAGGAATGAAACAGGGAAAATATTCTCTTAAAGAAAATAATACTGATGTTTATTCAAATGATGTGAAAGCTGAAGCTTCATATGTGAATGATAAAAACACTATTGATATTGATACATTACAGTCAGCGATAGAGAAGGAAAATGAAGCTAATCCTGATTATAAAACAGAAAAGTCAATCAGACAAGAAGAGATAAAAAAAGAAAACGAGGAGTTGTTTGGAGAGTAAAAAACAGAACCATATCAAACACAGTTATCTTGCGCAAGAATAAGATGGTGGAGTATTGTCCATTGGTGAATAATTATTGGTTTTCGACAAAATAATATACATTTTTTTGAGCAATTTGCTGATTTTTTACCACTCGGGTGTTATATTGACCACTCGGCAAAATTGAGTTTGACAAATCAAATATTGTGGTATACAATGTAACTATAAACAGAAATTGCGCAAGAGTATGATTTATAAAATAATTAGATTAACAAGTTTAACTATATTAATTTATGGAAATGTCTTATATGTAAATACTTTGTAAGACAGAGAAAATGGTTGAAATCCTTGAAAAAAGGTTTCAATATATACCTTGAAATTATGTTAAATTATGTGTTGGTTATGTTTCAACATGCTGTTCAAACATTAATCCCGTGAGATTATCACATAAAAATAAATGAAGTAACGAATGATTGCAATAGGATTACAAGCGTCACAATATATAATTTGAAAAAAATAAATAGATATTATGGAAATGAAAAAATTCTTTCAAAATGATAAAAATGAAATGGGAGTTATTTTGTACATAAAGGAGTCGGATATTAAATCCGATAACGAATTGTTGAATAAATATAAACCGTTAATTACACCTTGTAAGCATAGCATTCATGAAATAGAAGCTTTTTTGCTTGATGAGCTTTCATCGGAAAAAATTCCTTTTCTTTCTTTAACAAGCGGATTCCGGCAACATATAAAGTATGATATTAATTGCCATATAGAAGCTTTAGGCTTGGACAAGTCCATAATTAATAATGAACCATATGTATATCTTATCCCTAAAAATGAGGTCACAAACAAATATTATACTGATAAATATACACCAACACCGCTTATTGAAGGGAAAGATAATATATGCGTGGTAATTGAGCCGAATACAGAATATATAGACTGCGGAAGCAATAGATTGTTTTCAGAAATTATTTTAAGATTCGGTATAACAAACGAAGATTATAAATTAAACACAAACAGATTGTTTACTTATCTTGCTTGTTATAGGGAATATATAAATAATTATGGCATTTGATGAATCTTTTTAAAGTCTGACAAACACAAGAGAACCGTTCCTTTGCGCATATGCTGTTTAATCAAAGTATTATAAAATATTTGGATTGACAACCTTGACGGGATATGTTATAATAAATTACGGTGAATTTATTAATAAAAGCTGAAAAGAGGTAGTATTATATGGGCGGTTTTTTTGCTGCGGCATCAAAGGAGGATTGCGTTTTTGATCTGTTTTACGGAATAGATTATCATTCGCACCTCGGTACAAGGCGCGCCGGAATGGCGGTTTATAACCCGGCGGAGGGCTTTGATAAGGCGATTCACAATATTGAAAATGCGCCGTTCAGGACAAAGTTTACGAAGGAATCCAATTCGATGCATGGTACAATGGGTATCGGATGTATTTCGGATTTTGAGGCACAGCCGATTCTGGTACGTTCTCACCATGGTACATTTGCTATAACAACGGTGGGAAAAATCAATAATTCGGACGCTATAGTCAATGAAATAATCAAAAAACATACACATTTCTTTGAAATGCAGAACGGTGACATCAATCAGACTGAACTTGTTGCCGCGATTATTAATCAGAAAGAAAATTTCATAGAAGGAATACAGTATGCTCAGGAGATTATTGACGGTTCGCTGAGCATGATGATTTTAACTCCGAAAGGAATCTATGCGGCGCGTGATAAAATGGGAAGAACTCCTATAGTGATGGGCAAAAAAGAGGACGGCTACTGTGCAAGCTTTGAAAGCTTTGCATATTTGAACCTCGGCTACAGTGATTACAAGGAGCTTGGACCGGGAGAAATTGTGGTTATGACGCCGGATAATGTTAAAACTCTTGCGGCTCCGGGCAAGGATATGAAGATTTGTACCTTTCTTTGGGTTTATTACGGCTATCCGTCATCGTCATATGAGGGAATCAGTGTCGAACAGATGCGTTACAACTGCGGAAAATACCTTGCTCAGAGAGATAATGTGAAGCCTGATATAGTGGCGGGAGTTCCGGATTCCGGAATTGCACACGCTGTCGGATATTCAAATGAGTCAGGAATACGTTTTTCAAGACCGTTTGTAAAATATACGCCTACATGGCCGCGCTCATTTATGCCTACACATCAAACAAAGAGGAATCTTATCGCTAAGATGAAGCTTATTCCTATTCATGAGCTTATAAAGGGAAAGAGTCTGCTGCTTATAGATGATTCTATTGTCCGCGGAACACAGCTGCGCGAAACAACAGAATTTCTCTACAACAGCGGTGCAAAAGAGGTACATATAAGGACAGGCTGTCCCCCGCTTCTTTACGGATGCAAATACCTGAATTTCTCGCGTTCAACTTCGGAGATGGAGCTTATCGCGCGCAGAGTAATAAAGGAGCTTGAGGGTAAGGACCCGGATGATGCAATATTAAAGGAATACGCTGACCCGAACAGTGAAAAGTATGAGAAGATGGTACAGAAAATCGGAGAACAGCTCCATTTTACATCGCTGCGTTATCACAGGCTGGATGATATGATAAAATCAACAGGACTTCCGCCGGAAAAGCTGTGTACATATTGCTGGAACGGTGAAGAATAAAAAATATTAGGTATAAAAAATTCACATCAAGGTTTTACCTTGATGTGAATTTTTTTATTATAATAAATGCGCTCTGATTTCCTCGCCGCTCATTGATGTTAAATATGCGGGGGCAATGTCAAATACGGTCTTTGCACCGCTTACACCCTCTTTGTTGAGTTTGTAAGCCGCTCTTGCATATGCGATAAGAACCGAGGTTGTAAACTCAGGATTTGAGTCAAGCTTTAAGCTGTATTCAATGATATGCTTATTCTCGCCGTTCCAGCCTGTCTTGCCGCTGCGGATAACCATGCCGCCGTGCGGAATACCTGCATGGTTCTTTAAAAGCTCTTCCTCAGAGATGAAGGTTACAGTTGTATCATAGTCTGCGAAGTAGTTAGGCATTGTCTTGATCTCGTTTTCAATTCTTGCTTTGTCAGCACCATCTTCAGCAACAACAAAGCACTCTCTTGTGTGCTTCTGACGTGTTGTCAACTCCGGATTTTCACCGTTTCTTACAGCTTCTAAAGCTTCCGGAACCGGTACGGTATATTGTCTTGCGTCCTTAACACCGTCAATACGTCTGATTGCGTCCGAATGTCCCTGGCTTACGCCTTTGCCCCAGAAAGTATAATCTTTGCCGTCAACAAGAATTGCGTTAGCGTATAAACGGTTAAGTGAGAACATACCCGGATCCCAGCCTACCGAGATGATGCCGACCTTGCCGCTTTCCTTTGCAGCTGTGTCAACGTTTGAAAAATGCTCCGGGATTCTTGCGTGAGTGTCAAAGCTGTCGATGACGTTAAAGTATTTAACATATTCGGGCGTCTGTACAGGAAGATCCGTAGCACTGCCGCCGCAGAGAATCATAACGTCAATTTTATCCTTGAATGACGGAGCATCGCTTACCGGGTAAACACCGACTCCCTCTGTCTGAATTTTTACAGTGGAAGGATCACGGCGTGTGAATACCGCTGCAAGCTCCATATCATCATTCTGCTTAACGGCGCACTCAATACCCTTGCCCAGATTGCCGTATCCCAAAATACCAATTCTAATCATTAGATTATCGCTCCTTAAAATGTACTTAGAGCCTATTCGTAAATTAAGGAATCACTGATTAATTATAGTTCGTAGTGAATGCAGTCAGATTTTTCGTCAGATTATGCAAAAAGCTCGAAGGCATACGCCTATATACATCAGATTTTTGAATAATCTGACCGTATGACTTGCAAAGCAAGTCATGGGTGAGCTGTTTACGGCTCACCGCAGCAGGAAAGAATCCGATTTCGCAATATGCACTTCTTTAAGGAAGCACTGATTAAATATAGTACGCAGTGAACACAGTCAGATTTTTCGTCAGATTATATAAAAAGATCGAAGACATACTCGCGTATGTCGAGAGATTTTTGTATGATATGACGGAAAATATGCAAGTTCAATGCGTGCTAAGCCGTTAGGCGTTAATTAATCAGTGGTTCCTTAATTACGTATAGCCTCTTATTTGGTAATTATTAACCTACGCTGATATTTTAGCACATTTTATTGTAAATTTCAATAGTTTTTTATTAAAGTTTTTATTTTCGGCAAATCAATATCATTTTATTTTTGGATATGGCTTAATTTCATATGTTCGTCCGAGGATATAATCGGTTGAGGTTTTATAATAATCAGCCAGAAAAATCAGAAATTCAAGCGGAATATTCTGAACGCCGCGTTCATAACGTGAATATACAGTTTGCTGAATACCTAACATTTCTGCAATATCACTTTGTGTTAAATCCTTATCCTCTCTCAAATCTCTCAGTCTTTGAAAAAACATGGTAAAGCTCCTTTTTTATTTATTTGTTTAAATTATATGGAATGTATTAAATATATATTGACAATAGCATAAATTTGTGCTAAAATAAAAAATATAGAACTTATAAATACTAAAAATATTATATAAAAAATAATATTTTTATTGACAAGAAAGTGTATAATATGTTATAATTAAATTAGATTAGATATAGCTAATCATTGGAAAGGAGATGATTATATGAAGAAGAAAGTTACACTTTTAACCGCAGGAGTATTATGTGCAGCGGGTGTTGTTGTAGGAGCGTCAGCAGCGGGAGTTATCCAGAAGGTGCAGTCTGAGATAAGACCTGATTTTACTGTTAAGGTTGACGGTAAAACGCAGACGTTTAAAAACGTGAACGGTGATGTGGTTTATCCGATGCTGTATGATGGAACAACTTATCTGCCTATACGGGCAATCGGCGAGCTGATGGGTAAAACGGTGTATTGGTATGAAGCAGATAAGCTTATTGAGCTTAAGAGCGAAAATACAACAGTTACGGACGCGGATGTTATTGTTACGGACGATAAGGATAAAAAGCCGGATAAAACAGCAAAACCTAAGGAAACACTGCCTCCGGAAGTACAGGGAATAACTATTGATAAGGCAAAGGAAATTGCATTGCAGAAGGCAGGGCTTTCGGCGGATGAAGTATTCTTTGAGGAAGCTTCATATGATTTTGATGATGGCAGATGGATTTGCGAAATAGAGTTTAAGAAGGATAAGGCTGAATATTCGGCTGAAATTCTTGTTTCAGACGGAACTGTTATTTCGTGGGATGTTGATATTGATTAATAAAATAAATTGTCAGCTGTGAAAATTGCTTTTTTGTAAATTAAGTTTATTGATATAATTAATTTTTTTGCGGCAGGACATTCAAGTCCTGCCGTCAAAGATAAAATATCATGAAATTTCCGGCGTGTTGAGGGTGACCGACTTAAGTATATTTTATGTAAGCAGAGCATCACCTGCAAGGTTTTGAGGATATGCTTACTTGCAATCATACTGTTTTATAAGTTCGATCTGTTTCTTTAACATTTCCAATTGTTTATTACTCATCTGTGAAATGTCAGGTTTTATTAGTTCTAAGAAAGTATTTACTTTATTTTCATCTAAATCCTGAACAAAGGCGTCAATCGGAACATCAAGAGCTTTTGCGATTGCTATGATTGTTTCGAAGTTTGGTAAATGATACCCTAATTCAATTCTGGATAAATGCTTTTGTGAAGTTCCGGCTTGTTCGGCAAGCTGCTCTTGTGTTAAATTGGATTTATTTCTATAATATTGTATACGCTTTCCTATTTGTATAAAATCATTTCTGCGTTTATCGGGGTTATACATTTTTGACCTCTCCGTAAATTATTCTATAAATATTATAATCCATTTATGCCTGATTTTTAACTTGAATTTTATAGTAACAAGCGTATTCTTACTATAAAAATTTAGTAAAAAGATGTTTGCTTTATTAATTATTTGTGGTATAAAACTGTTGAATACTATAATTTAGAGGTAAAAACGCAGAAATAAAATTATGTATATATTTTCAATAACGGAGGTTTTTATTGTGGGATATTGGATTTTTCTTTTATGTGTGGTTCTTTTGTTAATAGGGGTGATAGTTTTTGCATGGTATTCAAAAGTAAAGGATAATGATGAAGAACAATTTGTATTGTGTATAGGCTGTATATGTGTTTTAGCGTTTTTTGTAATCTATTTTGGACTTGATATACCAAGCGCATTAAGCGGAGGTCAGGAAGTATACGTGGATAAATTTCCTGACATAGCATCAATGAGATATTTTCAGCTTATAGAGGTGGATGGTGTTAATTTCCTTTCTTTCAGCGGTTTTAATTCTGACAAATACGAACAAGACGCTGCATACTGCATCAGATATACTAAACTTACAAGAACTATACTCTCTATAGAACAAATTGAAAATGAAGGAGAATAAAATTTGCTTGAAAAATTGTATTGATGATTCTATTCAGGGTGTTGAATTGAAAATACGGAGCTTGATATAATTTGTAATATACCGAAAATAAATAGTATAGAAAATTTTTATAATTATTTTAAAACTTTTTTCTAAATTAGGACAATATATAAGTGAAAGGGCAAATCCCTTGAACCGGTTTAAGATAATAAGAAAAAAGGAAAAATAGCTATGACTAATAGTGAGTTTGAGCGTTTTGTCTCAGATAATGGCAAAGATATTCTGCGCTTTTGTAAAATAACCGCCGGCAGTGAAGAAAGCGGCAGCGAATTGTATCAGGACACAATGTTGAAGCTGCTGGAGAGGCTGACTAAGCTCGGCGCCGAGCGCAATATTAAAAGCTACGCTTTATCCGTATCGATATTGCTTTGGAAAAGTAAAAAGAAAAAATACGCTGTCAGAAGAAGAATTGCGCCGATAAGCAGTTTGGAGGAACTAGCGGAAAACGGAGAGCAATTTGGAAATGGAATATATGAAAACTCTACCGAGCAGGCATTTCTTGATGTGACAGAGCAAAATGATGTGAGGGCGCTTGTAGCGGCTCTTCCCGAAAAATACAGATTGCCCGTATATCTTGAATATTCGGCAAATATGAAAATGAAGGAAATCGCTGAGTGCTTACATATCCCAATCAGCACGGTAAAAACCCGTATACGCAAGGCAAAGCAAATATTGAAAGTACAATTGGAGGCGATAGGATATGACAGATGAAAGATTAGAGCAAATTCTAAAGCAAGCCCTTTCTCCGGAGGTTTCGGATGCGGAAATTAAAATCAGAGCGAAAGAGAGGAAGTACAGAATGAAAAAAGCAATAAAGGCGGGTATTGCGGCTGCGGCGTGTTTGGCTCTTACCGTAACGGCAGGCTTAGGGAGCCGCTATTTTGGGCGAGACGGTGCGGACGATATACCTAAAAGCGATAATTCATTTACACTTACGGCGTACGCGGAGGAGCTTACTCCCGACAAGGATGTGCCGGTAGTAATTGGAAATATGCGAAGCTGGGGGTTGGAAGGCTATCCGGACACCGGAAAGGTAAGCTATTGCATCCAGACGTTTTTCCGATGTGAGGGAAAAGATATTGAAAGTGTTACTTATTCGATTAACAAGGGAGCCTTTAAGATTGTGGAACTACCGGAAAAAAGCATTGTTGCCGATGTTAAGGATTACGAGGAGGAAATAAATGCGGGCAGTATAGGAGGCGTGAGAGACGAAAACGGAAACATAATTACCAAAGAAAGGCTTGCAACGGAGTACACGGTTTCCTATAATATGCAGACAAACGATACAACATGGTTCAATATTTGCGGAGAAATAACTTCGCCGGATTTATTTAATACTCTGTGCAGTGGAAACAGCACGCAAAATCCGGACGCTGTAGCTGCGGGTTATGACGAAATGCTCGAAGGTGTGGAAATTACGTGCACAGCGCATTATACGGACGGAAGCTCGGCAAGCAAAATAATTGTCGGAACCGGAAAGGTTATGACGTTTAGAGAAGCGGGACAATACTATGATTATGAAGGCTTTAATCCCGATGAAGCTGAAGCGTTTATCGTCTTTGAACTTAAGGAACCACTGATTAATTAACGCCTAACGGCTTAACACGCATTGAACTTGCATATTTTCCGTCATATCATACAAAAATCTCTC
>JAUNPN010000122.1 GCA_030536655.1 bacterium
TAATGACTAAACAATACCACGGAAATAAGTCTCCGCGGTATTTTTAGCTGTTTTTATATATCTGAAAACAAATCATTCATTGCATACATTCCGGCGGGCTTACCCACGATAAACTTTGCCGCCTTGATCGCTCCTACAGCAAAAACTTCCTTACTTGCAGCGTGATGATTAAGCTCAATAACCTCATCATTTCCGGCAAAAATAATCTCATGATCTCCTACGATCGTACCGCCTCTTACCGCACTTATGCCAATCTCTGTTTTTCTTCTCTTTCTTCTTACCGAATGGCGGTCATATACATATTCAGCCGGCTCGCTCAACGTATCATTAATCGCGTCTGCTATTGCAAGAGCTGTTCCTGACGGGGCGTCAAGCTTTTGATTATGATGTCTTTCAACAATCTCTATATCAAAATTTCCCTCTAAAATCTTAACAGCCTTTTTTGCAAGACTTATAAGAAGATTTATGCCCAGGCTCATATTTGCTGAGAAAAATACCGGAACTTCTGCCGACGCAGCTGTAAATTCTTCTTTCTGTTCCGGCGAAAGTCCTGTTGTACATATTATAATAGGAAGCTTTCTTGCCTTGCAGAAGCTTAAAATCCCCGTAAGGCTCGACGGATGCGAAAAATCAATCACTACATCAGCCTCACCCTTGAAATCCTCCGGATTTGAATATACCGGATATGTGCTTAACTGAGCGGTATTTATATCAAAGCCCGCAACAATTTCAGCCTCACTGTCCTCTGCGGCAAGACGGCTTATAACCTGTCCCATTTTGCCGTTGCAGCCGTTCATTATAATTTTTGTCATACTATCCTCCATGCCGCTTTAAGCGGCTTAAATTATATCTCATTTTTAACTTATAAAACCGTGACTATTAAGATAGTCACGGTTTTATAAGTTATTCAACTATCTTTATTCCCGCGTTAATCATAGCCTGCTTTAAGGCTTCCTTATTCTTTTCCTCCATCTCGCACAACGGAAGTCTAAGATTTCCCGCATTATATCCCATTAAATTCATTGCAGTCTTAACCGGAATCGGATTAACCTCAATAAAGAGTTTATTTATCAAGTCAAGCAGCTTAAGCTGTAAATCTCTCGCTTCATCTACCTTACCCTCAAAATACTTTGCACAAATCTCATGCGTTTCCCTCGGCATTACATTTGACAGCACGCTGATTACGCCCTTGCCTCCGAGTGAGAGAATAGGAACAATCATATCATCGTTGCCGGAGTATATGTAAAGCTCCGGTACCTCTGCCGCAACCTTTGCTGTGTATGAAATATTACCCGATGCTTCCTTTACCGCAACGATATTTTCAATCTTAGCAAGCTCCTTTAATGTTTCAACTGCAAAGCTCACGCCTGTTCTTGACGGGACATTGTAAAGTATAACCGGAATTGAAACAGCATTCGCAATTGCTGTGAAATGTGCAATAAGTCCCTTCTGCGAAGCCTTGTTATAATAAGGTGTTACAGATAATATACCATCAGCACCCAACGCTTCCGCCTTCTTTGAAAGTTCAATCGCATGTGCCGTATCATTCGAACCCGTTCCCGCAATTACCGGAACTCTCTTTGCAGCAGCCTTAACAGCATATTCGATAGCAGCAATATGCTCATCATCCGGCATTGTTGAAGCCTCTCCGGTTGTGCCGCAGATAATAATCGCATCAGTACCGTTATTTATCTGATCTTCAATCATTCTGCCTAATTCATCATAATTTGTCTTGTTACCGTCAAACGGAGTTACAATCGCAACTCCCGCTCCGGTAAACGGTAATTTCTTTGCCATAACATTAATCAATCCTTTCACCATTGATTTCAGACAATCTCCAAACTTCAAGAGGCTGCCTTTATTCAAAATACCTTTACAGACTGATACGGTAGGGGAGAAGTCCCTTATCCATTTCAAATCCATAACGAATTCCTGAACTTTAAATTTTAATTAATCCATATATCCCTTTGCTGTCAAAAGCTCTGCCAACAGTACCGCGCCGCCGGCAGCACCTCTTAAAGTGTTGTGGCTCATTGACACCATCTTATAATCATACTGTGTTGACTCTCTCAAACGTCCGCATGAAATTGCCATACCGCCGTCAATAGTTCTTGCTGTGTTAATCTGCGGCTGATCCGGCTCATCCTTTTCTGTATAAACATAGATAAACTGCTTCGGCGCGTGCGGAAGCTCAAGCTCCTGCGGAACACCCTTGTAATCTCTCCACATCTGCTCAATTTCTTCAACTGACGGCTTGTTTTCGCTGTCCTTGAATGTGAAGAAGATTGCTGCCGTATGACCGTTTGAAACAGGAACTCTGTAAGTCTGGCACTCAATCTGCAATTCAGTTGACGGAACAATTTCCTTACCCTCAATCTTACCTAAAATCTTGTTCGGCTCTACCTCTGACTTCATTTCCTCTCCGCCGATGTAGGGGATAAGATTATCAACCATTTCCGGCCACGTTTCAAATGTTTTGCCCGCGCCCGATATAGCCTGATATGTTGTAACAAGAGCATGGTCAATCGGATACTTCTGATTGATTACCGCCATTGCCGGAAGGTATGACTGTAATGAACAGTTCGACTTAACCGCTATAAATCCTCTCTTTGTACCAAGTCTTTCACGCTGAGCCGGAATTATTTCAAGATGCTGCGGATTGATTTCAGGAATAATCATAGGAACATCAGGTGTATGACGATGAGCCGAATTATTCGAAACAACCGGGCACTCTGCCTTTGCATATCTTTCTTCAAGAGCCTTGATTTCATCCTTTTTCATATCAACAGCACAGAATACAAAATCAACCTTTTCTGCTATTTCCTCAACATCTGCTGTTGCATTCATAACAATCATATCCTTAACATTTTCCGGAATTTCAACATCCATGCACCATTTTGCTCCTACAGCATCCTTATATGCCTTACCTGCGCTTCTCGGAGAAGCTGCCAGAACCTCTATTGTATACCATGGATGGTCAGCAAGCAGAGTTATAAATCTCTGACCTACCATACCTGTTGCGCCTATAATTCCTACCTTATAATTATCCTTCATTTTCTTACTCCTTAGATTCTTATTATACAAAAGGCAACAGCTCTATAGAACCATTGCCTGAATTAACCTTTATATTTTTATGATTAATCAACAAGCGATAGCTCCCCATCAAAAAAATTGATGACAGTCATATTGCTGTTCACAATATGCCCAGCTTCACCCATACGCATAGGATGAAGCTTCGGCAATGCATCCTTTCCATATTCCGTCTGACGATTTGCGAATCTCTGAAATATGTACTGATATACAATGCGCCTCTATCTTTCTTTTGCTTATGTATTATTATATTATCACTAATATGCCACTGTGTCAAGTGTTTATTGAAATTTATTATTAAATTTTTATTACAATATTTTTTACTTGATTTTTCTCTTATATTATGGTAATATTATACTAAATTTTTATATGAGGTTTTTTACTATGACATTAAAGCAGTTAAATTATGTTATTGAGGTTGCTCAACGGGGTTCTATCAGCGAAGCAGCTAAAAATTTATATATTGCGCAGCCCAGCCTTTCCTCTGCAATACGCGAATTAGAGGATGAATTAGGCTTTGAAATTTTTTTCAGAGGTCCTAAGGGAATAAGCATAAGCTCAGAAGGTTTGGAATTTCTTTCCTATGCACGCCAGGTAACCGAGCAGTTTCAGCTTCTCGAAAACCGCTATTTTAATAAAAAAGCTCCCAAGCGTGAATTCAGTGTTTCCGCACAGCATTATTCTTTTGTGGTAAATGCGTTTGTCAATATAGTAAAAAGACATAATGAAAGCGGGTATAAATTCAAGCTGCGCGAAACCGCTACATATGAAATCATAGAGGACGTAAAAAATATGAGAAGTGAAATAGGCATACTTTACCTGAACGACTTTAACCGTGCTGTAATTGAGAGAATTTTAAAAGAAAACCATTTAAAATTTACTCCTGTATTTACAGCGTCGCCTCATATCTTTATCAGCAGACGCCATCCTCTTGTGACTAAAGCTATAGTCACGATTGACGATCTGGAAAATTATCCTTATTTATCATTTGAGCAAGGTATCCACAACTCATTTTATTTTTCAGAGGAAATTCTAAGTCTGCTGCCGCACAAAAAAGAAATCTCCGTAACAGACAGAGCAACGCTTTTTAATCTGCTTATAGGTTTAAACGGCTATACAATAAGTACCGGTATACTTGACGAGGAGCTTAACGGCAGCGATATTGTTGCACGCCCGCTTGATGTCAATGATGAAATCTGCATAGGCTGGATTTCCAACAGCGGTTACCTCACAAGCATAGGCAAAGAATATATCGATGAGCTTGCAAAACAGAAAAAATAATACAAAAAATCTGATGAGAATATTACTTTCCATCAATATTATTAGATTACTATCTAATAATATTGAAATACACCGCTTAATATGAATGGCGTTCTATATCTTATCAACTTTGAAATAAAACTTTTAAAAAACAGAATTATTGAAAATAGCTAATCCTATAGGTAAAATCTATATCATGACATATATATAATATTCTACAAATATACTATGATTTGTGATATACTATTACTAATAAAAATATTACATATATAATAGGAAGGAACCAGTGCAAATGTATATCAAAAATATATTCAATGAAAAGAATCCGGTACTTTCTTTCGAGGTATTTCCTCCCAAAAAAGAAAGTTCTATTGACAGTGTAATCCCCGCAATAACTGAAATGTCTAAGCTGCCTGTCAACTATATGAGTGTTACCTACGGAGCCGGCGGCTCTACCTCTAAAAAAACAGCCGAAATAGCTTCATATATGCAGGACAAGCTTAACGTTACCGCGCTTGCTCATCTGACCTGTATTTCATCTACTAAATCAACTGTAAATGAAGCACTCACTGATTTAAAGGAAAGGGGCATACAGAATATTCTTGCTTTAAGAGGAGATATTCCTAATGACCCGGAGTTGATTTTGCCGAATGATTATAAATATGCATCGGAATTAATAAAAGACATTAAGGATTTCGGCGGCTTCAGCATAGGCGGAGCTTGCTACCCGGAATGTCATCCGGACTGTTCATCTCTTGATGAAGACATCGAACATCTTAAAATAAAAGCCGACGCCGGTATTGATTTCCTTGTTACTCAGATGTTTTTTGACAATGAAGCTTTCTATGATTTCAGAAACAAAGCTGTTCAGAAGGGAATAGATCTTCCCATTGACACGGGAATCATGCCGCTTACAAACATTAATCAGATTAAACGTATGTGCGTATTATCCGGCGGCGCTTCAATGCCCGCAAAATTCACTCGTATGATTGCAAAATACGAAAACAACCCTGAAGCCTTAAAGCAAGCGGGAATTGCATATGCAGTTGACCAGATTATTGACCTTGTTTCAAATGACACTGCCGGTATTCATCTCTACACGATGAACAGACCTGACGTTGCTGAAAAGATAGTATCGGCTATAACCAATCTTTTTATATAATCATTTGGGGAGGATATTATGAACATAAAAGAACTTCTCGGAAAAAAACTTCTGTTCTTTGACGGTGCAATGGGAACAATGCTCCAGAAAAACGGTATGAAAAGCGGCGAAATACCGGAGCTGCTGAATCTTACACGTCCGGAGCTGCTGACACAGATTCACAGAGAATATCTTGAAGCCGGCGCCGACATTATAACTACAAACACTTTCGGTGCAAATCCGCTTAAATCGGACGAGATAGGCGCATCTCTTGAAATCGTTATTGCCTCCGCTGTTGAGCTTGCAAAAAAGGCATGTGCGGAATACTCAACTCCCGAAAAACCTCGTTTTGTTGCCTTTGACATGGGACCTACCGGACATTTGATGGAACCTATGGGCGATTTATCCTTTGACGATTGCTATAGTCAATACTCCAAAGTTGCAAAGCTTGCAGAAAAATGCGGCGCCGACCTCATTTTAATAGAAACCATGTCCGACACCTATGAAGCTAAAGCTGCGCTTCTTGCTGTTAAGGAAAATACAGATCTGCCTGTATTCCTTACAATGACCTTTGACGAAACAGGAAAAACTTTAACAGGCGCTGACATTGATGTTGTAAGCGCAATGTTTGAAGGCTTAAGAGTTGACTGCATAGGCATAAACTGCGGCTTGGGTCCAAAACAAATCGCAAAACTTATGGAACGCTTTGCAAAGCTTTCTTCAATTCCTATAATGGCACAGCCAAACGCGGGACTTCCGAAGATGGTAAACGGCAATACTATATATGATGTTCATCCCGATGATTTTGCCGAGGACTGCTCAAAAATTGCTCAGCTTGGCGCAAGTGTACTCGGCGGCTGCTGCGGAACTACTCCTGATTACATCCGCGCACTCGTAAATAAATGCAGCAGCTGTACTCCGATTGTTGAGGAGAAAAACCACACCGTTGTTGCTTCATATTCAAAAGCTGTATATTTCGGCAACGGTCCGCTGATAGTAGGGGAGAGGATCAATCCTACCGGAAAGAAAAAATTCCAGCAGGCTTTAAGAGAAAATAATATTGACTATATACTGAATGAAGCATTTATTCAGCAGGACGCCGGCGCGCATATACTTGATGTAAACGTCGGACTTCCCGAAATTGATGAGTGCAGGGTTATGGGTGAAGCTGTAAAAGCTTTATCCTCCGCGGTAACACTACCGTTACAGATTGATTCCTCTGATCCGGTTACAATTGAGAATACGCTCCGACACTATAACGGCAAGCCTATGGTAAATTCTGTAAATGGAAAGCTTGAAAGCATGGAAGCTATTTTCCCGATAGTAAGCAAATACGGCGGAGTACTTGTAGGCTTATGTCTTGATGAAAACGGAATACCTCCGTCAGCAAATGAACGCTTTGCCATTGCCGAAAAAATCGCATTTAAAGCTTCGGAATACGGTATTAAGCGCAAGGATTTAGTCATGGACGCGCTTACTCTCACAATATCAGCACAGCAGAAGGAAAGCGCGGAAACCATAAAAGCACTGAAAAAAATAAAAGAACAGTTAGGTATTCATACCTGCCTCGGAGTGTCAAATATTTCTTTTGGACTGCCCAGACGCGAGCTTGTCAACAGTACCTTCTACGCGCTTGCACTGAATAACGGACTTGACGCCTGCATTATTAATCCATGCAATGACGCAATGATAAATACCTACCGCGCATTCAGAGCGCTTGCCGGTTATGATGAAAGCTGTGTTGAGTATATTTCACGTTATGCCGGAACAAAAGCACAGACTACCGTAACAAGCACCTCCACGCAAAATGACAGCAATTCACCCGAAGCAGAAAAAAAAAGTAAGCTTTTTGATATTATAGTAAAGGGTCTGAAGGATAACTCATATAAAGAAACCATTGAGATGCTAAAAACCCGTGAGCCGATGGATATAATAAACAACGAGCTTATTCCGGCGCTTGATGCTGTCGGCAAGCAATTTGAAAAGGGAACTATGTTTTTACCTCAGCTTATGATGAGCGCGGAAACTGTAAAAAATTCCTTTGATGCAATTAAAGCTCATATAACAAGCTTAGGCACTGAGCAGGAAAGCAAAGGCAAAATTGTGATTGCCACCGTTAAGGGAGATATACATGATATAGGCAAAAATATTGTTAAGGTTCTTCTTGAAAACTATGGGTATGAGGTATTTGATTTAGGAAAGGATGTTCCGCCTGAGGTTATTGTTGAAACATTAAAAACTAACGATATTCACCTTTGCGGACTTTCAGCCCTTATGACCACCACAGTTGTCAGCATGGAAGATACTATAAAAGCAATAAAGGCTGCCGGACTTGATGTAAAGGTTTTTGTAGGCGGTGCAGTTTTGACTCAAGAGTATGCTGATATGATCGGAGCAGATAAGTACACGAAGGATGCTCTTGAAAGCGTAAGCTATGCCAATGAATTTTTTGGACAGTGATACTTCAAAATTCCCAATGTTTCACGTGAAACATTGGGAATTTGTTTTACAATAAAAGAATCCGCATTACATAATATCTGCAATATTATTAATTTCACAGTTTTTCATTTCAGCATATTTCAGCGTTGAACCCGTTCCGCTCCCATACTTTATACAATACGCCAAACAGTAATGCGCATCGTCAGCCATAGCGCAGTTACGCTTTTTCATACACCCTTCCTCATAAGGCCCATCAGTTATATAAATTGATTCATTTGCAAAAGAAGATATATATCTCCATACTGCCTTATCTTTATAGCTCCATTTCAAAAAATGACCGTAACACGGTATGTACAGCTTTAATTTTATATCAGGATTTTTCTCCTTTAAATATATAACAGCTTTTGCTGCCAGTGCGTCAAAGCCTATTGCTCCGCCGCAGATAAATGTATCTACTCCACGCTCATTAATCAGTCTTTCAATTTCATTGACAAGAACCTCATAAATCCTGTTTCTGTTTTCATAATCCCCTAAAATACGATGTCCTGTAAAAAAACATGAATAATATCTTTGTTGAAGTGATTTCTGCATAATATTTCTCTTTCTAATTTTATATGTATTAATTAAATAAGCTGTAGGCAATCTCTAAAAAATCAGTTCCGCAATTCAGAAGATATCAAAGTTTTTTAGAGGCTGCCTTTATACATTATTTTACTTAAGAAAGCACTGATTAAATATAGTACGCAGTGAACACAGTCAGATTTTTCGTCAGATTATATAAAAGATCGAAGGCATACTCGCGTATGTCGAGAGATTTTTGTATGATATGACGGAAAATATGCAAGTTCAATGCGTGCTAAGCCGTTAGGCGTTAATTAATCAGTGGTTCCTTAACTGTTTTTAAGACGTTTATATTATTATATGAATAATTATATCCTTTTATTACACATTTGTCAATATAAAATATGCTGTCATAACACATATCGCTGCACACAAAGCTGCAACTACAAAAAGTCCGACTGCACCGATACGATTTTTATCCGTCCACGTATATATCCCATATCCCGTTGTACGCACAGCTGCAATCAGTGCGGCAAACAAAAGTACAACCTCAGTTATCATTAATTTTTCCTCTCTCTATAAGTTATTCCGGAATGACGAATTCTAAACATAGTAGTCACCTCTATATCATATTCCTTGAATTTTTCCTGCCAATTATACTCATTATATTCGTTCATATCCCAAAAACAGCCCTTTGCTCTTTCTCCAAATCCTAAAATATCAGCGTTATACTCATCGCGCATTGATATTATAAACTCCCTGCATCGTTTGCTTATTTCCTTTGCACAGCTTTTTTCAAATTCTTCTACCTCGTCTTCAATCTCATAATCATAAGGCAGAGAATAGAATTCTCCTTCAAGATATATACTGATTTTTACTTTCTTATTATTTTTGTCTATTTTGTAGACAGGCTTGCGTCTTTGACTCAGTTTTATCGTAACAGCCTTTTCCGGAGTTACGGGACTGAAAAAGCTTGTATAATTATCTTTATAATCACCTATAAGAATATTATATAAATTTGCTTCATTTTCGCTCATTGCCGCAATAAGCTTATCTCCCTTAAAAACAGCCATCCCCAATGCTTCACTTTTATCTTCATTAATAAGCTTTATTTCTCCTGCCTTATAATTTCTGTTTTTATACTGAAACCCCTTGTCAGTTATCGGTACATCTCCTTCTATCGATTTTCCCGGAGTGCTTTCTTCCTCTTGAGCGCTCCCGGAGCTTTCTCCTCCCTGACTGCCCCCTGAGCTTCCTTCACTCTGACTTTTTCCTGAGCTTCCTCCGCTTTGACTTTCTTCGGAGCCTTCCTGTCCCTGTGAACTTTGTCCGTCTCCATTTGCTTTTGCCACTCCGGTAAGCGGCATTACAATATCCCTCTGATTACTTACAAGATAATTCATCGAAGATATACCGTTCATTTTCGGTACCCCGCCGGAATTATTTTTTTCAAATATAAGCTGATAATATTTTGCCGGGTTTACTTCAACAATAGGTTTTAGATTTTCAAGATAGCTGTTTGCTGTTTCACGTGAAACAGCGGTTATTATATCCGGACGCATTTCATTACTTCTGCTTACCGTTTCCATTACATCCTTAATACCGTTCTGAGCAGCTTCTCTTGAAAAAACTATAAGCTTCATATGTGAAAGCGAAAACCTTTTGCTAATCAAATGATTTGCTATATTTACCGCCGAATATATATCAGGAGCTTCAACCTGAATATTTTCAACAATTTCTTCTCCGCCTTTTCCTCCCTCCTCGCTCGACCCGCCGCTTATCTGAGTAGGACGCGCAAATTGAATTGTAATATCATAATTTCCCTGCAACCCAGTGTCAATTCCCAATGCGCTTACATAAGCAACGTCATTCGGTTCAGAGCCAAAACAGCCTGAAAGTACAAATGCGGCACAGAGCGGGATAAGATATTTTATCAGTTTCATAGTTATAATCTGAACTCCTTTCACCAATGCTGTTTGAGAAAAGATAAGCAAACAGACTGCCGTTATGAGAGGTGCAGTCGTACGCTGTACTTCAAGCCCCAAATGACGGCAAGATGCGCCGCTTATCCTTTTCCAAACTTATAGTCCGAACTCCTTTCACCAATGCGTTTGGGAAAAGAGAAGCGGTGCTTAT
>JAUNPN010000123.1 GCA_030536655.1 bacterium
CACATCATCATAATAAAAGACGAAATCTGTGATGCGCTTAAGTTGTGGATAGTGGATATAAAAATGAAAATTAAAAAAATAATATCACTATTGTTATCAGCGATACTTTTTTCTATGACATTTCCCGTGTTTGCTGTCGGAGATGAAGCGGCACGCGAAGTGGAATATTTGTCGAGGGGCGGCTATGGTGTTGCAGTTGACGGCGGCATATATTTAAGCTGGCGGCTGCTCGGCACTGAACCTATTGAACAGACATTTGATATATACCGCAATAACGAGCTGATAGTATCGGATATAGATAATCTTAACTACACAGATACAAACGGTACACCGGAGGACATATATAAAATTGTTCCTCATAATGGAGAAGCACTGGAAAATGATGAGTTCAAACCATTTTCAAAAGCGTATAAAGATATTCTTATTGACAGACCTGACGGCAGTACAACTCCCGCGGGCGAAAACTATACCTATGCTGTGGGCGGAGTATCCGCTGCGGATGTGGATCACGATGGTGAATATGAATTTATTATTCAGTGGGATCCGAATAATGCCAAAGATAACGAAACTTCAGGCTATACGGGCAATGTATATCTTGACTGCTATAAGCAGGACGGCACTAAGTTGTGGCGGATAGATATGGGGATAAATATCCGCGCCGGTGCGCACTATACACAATTTATCGTCTATGACTTTGACGGCAACGGAAAGGCGGAAATGGCGGTAAGAACCGCTCCCGGATCAAAGGACAGTGCGGGCGCCTACGTAAGCGAAAAGGGTGCGCCGATAGAAGGTGAGGAATTATTATGGACGGATTCGCATACGGGCGAAGTATTTACCGATGAAAGCGATTTGAGAGGCAGTGCAGGAGGCACAGAGGGTAAGATTACAAAAGGTCCTGACTGGCTTACAATGTTTAACGGCGAAACAGGTGAGGCAATGCAGACCGTGAATTACTATCCTCAGCGCGGAAATACGAGTGATTGGGGTGACAGTTATGCAAACCGTTCCGAGCGTTTTCTTGCAGGTGTTGCGTATCTGGACGGCACGCATCCGAGTTTGATTGTTAGTCGCGGATATTATCAAAGAGCGGCAATGGCAGCATATAACTGGGATGGCAAAAATTTTTCACTTTGTTGGACAAGAAATGATACAGAAAGGAATGAAAGCCTTTACGGCAACGGAAATCACCAGATTTCGGTATGTGATGCGGACAATGACGGTAAGGACGAAATTGTTTTCGGCTCGACTGTAGTTGATGATGACGGTTCAATTTTAAATTCGACTGACCACGGACACGGCGATGCGCTTCATGTATCTGATTTTGACAATGACGGAGAACAGGAGATTTTTCAGGTGCATGAGGAAGCCATAGGCTATAGACAGTACGGAGGCGAACTGCGTAAAGCGAAGGACGCCGCAATTCTTGCGGCTGTCGGAGCTGACGGCGATGTGGGCAGAGGTCTTATGGCAAATTTCGATGATAACATCGGAAACAGCGAGTTCTTTATCTCGGCTGACAATAACATTTATGATATGTCAGGCAGCGCAATAGGCACAAAGCCAAATATAAACCCAAGCTTTCTCGTTTGGTGGGACGGTGATTTGAGCCGAGAACTTTTAAACAGAACAAGTATAATCAAATATGATATTGATTCATCTAAGCAGACGTCTCATAACTTTAGTCAGGTGATTTCAATTAACAAGGACGCACCGGCTCTTTCTGCCGACCTTTTTGGCGATTGGAGAGAAGAAGTGTGCTATGCGACGGAGGATAACTCAACTCTCAGAATTTTTATGACAACTGAGCCGACGGAATATAAAATTCCGACGCTTATGCACGATACGCAGTACAGAACAGCTGTCGCGTGGCAGAATGTAGGTTATCATCAGCCGCCGCATACTAAGTATTTTGTGGGCTCGGCGGCTCTTGCGGAGAACGGCAGGTATTTAGCGCCTGCGACAGGATTTGACGCAGTAAAAATGGTGGGAGATGCTCCTGTTATCGCAACACCAAAGCCCACAGACACGCCGGCAGGTAAGTATACGGTAAATGTAAAATCGGTCGGCAGCATACGGCGTAATCTTCAAACGTATGAGGACTGCGAATATATGTCCTCCGTTTTATATACTGTTCCGAGATATATCGTTTCAAACGGTACTGCATATGAGACCGATTGGGTTACAACAGGAACCCATTATGGCGGAAGCGTTGCAAATGTTATAAAGGATCAGGATATAGAGATAAGGTACACCAAGAAATATACGAATATTGTATCCTTTGATGATTTTGATGAAAGCGCTAATAAAAGCGCGGATGTGAGAGCATCAAACGGTCTGGCAAGAGATAATACCGCATACACTTCGGAATATAAGCTTCAGCCGGGAAATTCATACACAATTATGGCATTTTGCTGCAACACAGGCAGAGGCTCGAAGTTTATAGCGGACGGTAAAGAGTTATTCTCTGTTGACAGCGGAAACGGCGCGTGGCAGGACTATACAATAACAGGAGTAACGGTTGAAAACGAGTCGCCTGTCTATACTGTGGCGGGCAGTTCAGGAACTTATGACCCGTTGGATACAATTCTTATTATAAGAGAAACCTCACAGGAAGAAACTGCTGTTGATTTGACATCACTTGACGGAACGGGATTAAGTATTATCGGTGCAGACGAAATAACATCATCTGCTGTTGTTTTGCCGGGTGTAAAGCGTGATCAGGGCACTTTGACTCCTGCCGGCTATATTGAATACACTGCTCCCGCAAACGGAACATTGTCGTTTACATTTGAAGCATCAGATACAAAAAACGATGGAAATTATCCAAGAGTATATTACAGTACAAGTATTGAAACTTTAAATAAAAATAATGCGGCAAGGATGTGGCAGGCAAGCGGCGCAAATGCACCGCTCAGTGTATCAATAGATGTTGAAAAGGGGAAAACGTATTATCTGTTCGGTTATATTTATAATATGACAACTGATTTCACATACACATTTTCAGATTTTGCGATAGAGCAAATACCGGTGAGTGTGGCAATCGGTGATATTGTATTTAGTGATAATTCTGCGACAGTTTTAGTGAATGTCGAGGACGGCAGCACTGATATAAATGTATATACAGCGGTGTATGACAGCACGGGACGATTGAAAAGCGTAATAAAGCAGTCTGAGAGTGTGAACGGCGAAAAGGATTTTGTAACAGAGTTTCATGTCGGATCAGAAGATAGAGTCGCCGTTTATATTTGGGATAATAATATGACGCCATATTGCGGCAAACAGGAAAAATAGATATTAAAGAGTAATAGAGGATCGGATATTTCAACTGATCCTCTATTATGTTTTGCAGAATTAAAGTATATATGGAAGAAGTCAAGTTCTGATACTCATTGGTCAAGTTTGGTGATTGAAACAGAATTTTAATAGTTATATAATTAAATCATAAAGCAAATCAAATCAATAAGGAGTGAAGATTTATGCGTAAAATAATCAGTTTATTTACATCGGTCGTAATGCTTTGTATGAGTATGAATATCGCTATAGCGGAAAGCTCTGATTCTCCGCAGAGCGTAACGGCTGATAAAACGGCTCAATGGAGATATAATTCAGACGATGCCGAACATGACTTGCGTATTCACGGCTGGAAGGAATGGGAAACGGCGGCTTACATAGGCTTTACACTGCCGGAGGATCTTGACGCTTCCGCGGTAAAAAAAGCGGAACTGCACCTTACAACAAAAAGCGGCAATAAGTCGGGAACGGCATATATTTATTCAGCAGATTATGCGGCTTTTGAAAACGGCGGACAATATACGGGCACGGAAGAAGCTCCAAGCTATAACACTGCGGAATTTGGCAGCTTCAAAACCTCGACATCTGCGGGCGAAGTCACAAAAATTGATGTTACGGATATAATTGCAAATAATACCGACAGCAATATAGCTTTCAGAATTGACGTTAAATCACAGAACAGCAATAATAAATGGATTATAGGCTCTTGTACTAATGATACGCAAGCGCCGCAGCTTGTGTTTATATCTGACAGTATTGAATTAAACAAAAAAGAGCTTACTTTAAAATCAGATGGCGCTGCGGAAACTCTTACCGCCGAAATTATAGGTGATTATACGGAAGCAGATCTTGTATGGTCAAGCAGTAATCCTGAAATTGCGTCTGTTGAAAACGGAACAGTTACTCCGCATAAGGCGGGAACGGCTGATATAACGGTAAATATTAACGGTACGGAATTATCCGATGTGTGTAGGGTAACTGTAACTCAGTCTGCACAGAGCATAGCTGTTTCGCAGGATACAATGGAACTGTCTGTCGGCGGCGCAAAAGGCGAGCTGTCAGTAAGTATCTTGCCGTCTGACGCGAATAACAAAAAAGTAACGTGGCAGTCAGACAATCCGTCCGTTGCGGCAGTATCGTCAAACGGAATCGTAACACCTGTTTCAAGAGGAACGGCTAATATCACAGCAGCAGCGGAGGACGGCGGATTCAGCGCATCGTGCGCGGTAACGGTTACGGAAAATGTGCCTGTTACGGGAATAACGCTTGACAAAGCTCGTTTGACCTTGCCTGAAAAAGGAGCGGTAAATCGCATTAAAGTTAATACAGAGCCGTCAAACGCGTCAAATAAGAATATTGTGTGGTCGTCAAGCGACACATCGGTAGCGACAGTTTTAGACGGTGTTGTAACCTCGCAAAATCCGGGAACAGCAATAATAACAGCAAAAACGGCTGACGGCAATTTCAGCGTGTCTTGTGAGGTTACAGTAGAGGCTGTCGATAATCTTATAACAAACGATGCTTTTTATAAGGACACAGACGGCAACAACATATATTCGCAGGGCGGCGGAATATTCAAATTCGGAGATAAGTATTATTGGTACGGCGTTGAATATAAAATGGCTGACATATATGCAAAAAATCCCGAAAACGGCGGTGAATTTAACAGTGAAAACAGAACCTTTATAGGTTTTACCTGCTACACGTCAACCGACCTTGTGAATTGGAATTTTGAAGGCTACGCTATGACAAGAGAAACAGAGGGTATGGAGGACGCCGGCTGGGTTGGACGTATGGGCGTAGTGTATAATGAGAATACGCAAAAATATGTTTTGGTTTCACAGCGATACCCCGGCATTATGTTTGCGTCGAGTGACACGCCCGAAGGTCCGTACAAATACGAAAAGCTGTTGGAGAATGTTCCGTATTTCGCAAATGGTTCTACAGGCGACCAGACTCTGTTTCAGGACGATGACGGCAAGGCGTATTTAATCTGCTCAAGCGCAAGCGGCAGGCAATATCTTTATGTCGCGCCGCTTCGTGAGTCTGATTTTCTTGACATTGATGCTGACAATATTAAAACCATTTACCGCGATACAACCCGTGAATATCTGAATGAACAAGGTGAGGTTGCCGTTAAGGATAAGGGCGGTATAGAAGGCAACTCCATGTTTAAATATAACGGTCATTATTATTTTACAGGCTCGGATTTATACGGCTGGAACTCCTCGCGAGTGTATGTGTTGGAATCGGATAGCATATTGGGAGATTACAATATTCAGCCAATCGGCGAAAATAAGAATATGCCGTATATTATGAGAAATGTTTTAAATAACTATGCTCACAATTCTCAGGCGGGATTTTATGTTACGGTAAAATACCCTGATAAGGAAGTTGTGCTTTACTGCGGCGACCGCTGGTCTGATTTTGCGAACAACGGACTGGGATATAATCAATGGGTTCCGCTTTCTTTTGACGATAAAGGAACACCGTATTTTAACGACTTGTCGCAATGGACTTTTGATATTGCAACAGGAAATTGGGAGGTTGGCGCAGGTAATAACTATATAAGCAATCCCGAATTTGACGCAGACCGTATTGTGGTAAGCTCTCCGACAGGCTGGGAGGTTTCAGATAATATTGGCGGTGCGGCAAACCACAGCTTAAAAGGCAAGTCAAGCTACGGGGAGTTTATATGGGAGCAGAAAGCCAATACAGATTATAACGCGGAATTAAAACAGACAGTCAAGAATTTACCTGACGGCGAATACACGTTAAAAGCTTGGGTAAAAAGCAGCGGCGGACAGAACATAAGCGAGCTTTACGCAAAAACATCATATGAAAAATACACTTATTCGCTTAAATCGGCAATAAACGATTGGACGGAAGTCGTTATATCGGATATTGAGATTAAAAACGGTGAGTGTGAAATAGGTCTTTATTCGGACACTTATGCGAATAATTGGGTGCTTCTCGACAATTTATCCCTGACAAAAAATGCGGGTAAGTTTGAGGACGGTCCTATTCAAACAGAAAAACCGGAGGAAACAGCAAAACCAACAGAAAAACCTACGGAAACAACATCACCTTCCGTTCCACCTATTAAGGATAACTATGCATCGGGAGTGCTTGAAATCGGTGACAGCGTTAATTTTGACTTCGGAGCTTCGGCGGCGGACGGATATATAAGCGTTGAGCCTACAAAGGATTATTTCAGTGAAGCGGATAATCACAATCTCACATACGGATTTTTAGGCTTGGGCGAGGACGGATACAGTAAATCGGGGCCGAAAAACGACAGCTTTGAAATGGTAAAAGATCAGCAGATAACGCTGTATAACGGCGGTATGTCGGAAACGTCCGATGCGTCACAGGATAATGTGTATGCTCACCAAAGTATTTTATCGTCCGGCAACACCGCAAATTATGATATGGGTGACGGGACAGTTCCGATACGCTTTGCCATGAAAGCGCAGCAGCACAGCTATTATCAAGTTAAAGCCACTGTCGGCTGTGCCAACACAGCCAAGCCTGCAAAAGTAAGTATTTTTAACGAGAAGCGACACCCTGTTGCAACAGATGTAAATATTTCGGCAGGTGATACATATACCGTGGAATTTACGGCAAACGTAATGGACGTGTATTACAAGAACGATAAGGCGGTTTATAATGACGATATGCTAAACATTATCGTTACGGGTGAAAACGCAGGACTTGCGGCTCTTGAAATAACAAGGCTTGATCCCGAGGAGGCTCCGAAAACAATTTGGGTGTGCTCTGACTCAACAGGCTGCGACCAGCTGTCATATATGCCGTTTTATCCGCTTCAGAATTACTGCGGAGTGGGTCAGTATCTTTCAAAATACCTTACGGATATGACAGTATCAAATCAGGGCGAGGGCGGTCTTGACTCAAACGATAATATGCACTTTAATATGGCAAAGCAGCAGTGGAAGCAGGGCGATTATCTTTATGTGGAATATGGTCATAACGAAAGTGCTTTAACAGACAGCGACAGTAATGTTACAAAAACCGCTGTTGAGAGATACAAGGACAATTTAAACAAATACTATGATGCCGCTCACGCTGCCGGAGTTAAGCTGATTGTTGTAGGACCTATTGACCGAATACAGTCAAGATTATATGATAAAGACACCCATACTTGGAAATCCTCGCTTAACGGATTCAGCGAGGCAGGAAAAGCGTTTGTTGAAGAAAAAATTGCAGCGGGAGCGGACGATATAGCATTTATTGACCTTAACGCTCCTTGGATAGAATTTTTAAATAATACAACCGAAAATGTGGCTAAGTTGCGCTTTGCGCTCGGTATGGATTCGGAGTTTACATACAGTGAGTCGGCAACTCATTATTATTACACATATAATAAGAGGGGCAATAACGATAACACACATATAAACGATGCGGGAGCGGATAATGCGGCAAATATTTTCTATAAGCAGGTAAAGGCTGCTGTTGACGCAGGTATGGCAGACGGCGCAACAGCTTCACAAAAAGCACAGGCGGCTGTTTTAAAAGGCATAGCTGATGATATGAAAGCAGACGCCGCGCCTTATACGGTAAATGAAAAAGTTATAAAAGAGGGATACGCTCCTAACAGTCTGTATCCTGAAAAATACACATCACGCTCAGAATATCCGTATTCGGCTTCAATAGAGGAAATAACGACGAACGAGGACGGAACGCTCAAATCCGCAAAAGTGCGTGTATTGCAGGATTTACCGCAGTATGCGGCAGTATATGTAACGGCATACGATGAGAACAATAATATACTTGGCACAGCAACGTCGGCAGAGCATATAGACAACACCTCTGATAAACTGGGCGCGGTTAAGGAGCTTGCGTTTAATTCGGATATTACGCCACACCACTTTAAAGCAAGTGTTTACTATTGCGACCAAAACAATAACAGATTGACGGATGCAGAATATACGTCTGCGGTTTCCGCACAATATGAAAGCCGCAAAGTGATTGAAACGCTTGTCGATGAGGATTTTTCTTCCTTGTCAGATGATACTTCTCTTTACGGAAACGGCTGGAACGGATACGGAAGTATGACTACAAGAACTATGCTCAAAAAGACGGACACTGACGGAAACAGCTATGCGAATATGATTTCAAACGGCGGCAACAGCTCATACACTTGGAAAGATCTTCCCAACACCGTAAACGGCGGAAAGCTGGAAATCAGCTTTAAGCTGCGCTGTAAGTCCGGTTCTGTGAATATCCTTACGGGAACAGGCAGAAAAAATAATACGTACGGCACAACTAACTCGGCAATATCATTTGCAGGAACAAAGGTATCATTTAATTCTGTTGATGCAGGTACTGTCAATGTGGGAGAATGGATTGATTATAAATACCTGATTGATATTGATAATTCAACGGCGGAATTATATACGGGCGCATACGGAGCGGCAAAAGCTGATATAACATTAAATACAACAGAAATAACGCAGTTTATGATTGACGCGCCGAGTAAAACCTCATTTGAAACAGATATTAAGGATATAAAAATCCGTACAGTGGAAACGTATGAGTTTCCTGATGCTGAAAGCTATAATGTAACGCTTGTTTTAAACGGTGGTATTGTCAATAGCGGAAATGTTACAAGCTATACTTACGGAACAGCCGTAACGCTGCCGACAGATGTGACAAAGGACAATTATACCTTTGGCGGCTGGTATGATAATGCCGAATGTACGGGCGAAGCTGTAACAGAGATTTCAGCAACAGATGTTGGAGATAAAACCTATTATGCAAAATGGACTGAAAACAAGAGTACAGAATATCTTGATGTATTAGATGAGTTTAAGGATAAGCTGAAAATAGAAAAATCATATCAGGAAGATGGCAGCGTGACATTAACAGTATTACCGATTGAAAATAATACTTTGCCGACATTAAAATTATATACTGCAATTTACGGTCATAACGGCACTCTTAATCAAGTAAGCGTTCTTCCCTGTAATATTATCAATGGAAAAATAGAATTAACAGTTATAAAGCCATTGATAAGCAATAGCGAAAATTACAAGTTAATGCTTTGGACAGATGAGCAAGCTCCCGTAATCGCAGCAATAAGTCGTGATATAATAGGATTTTTTAAATGATTATACGCAGTTAGTTTGGAATGGATAAGAAATAGAGATACAAATTATTGAGTTAGATACTTGTGATGGGATAGTTTAGCAGTATAATCAAGTTATTATTCATATATAAAAAGCCGAGTTTGTCAAAAAAACGAATTGACAAATTCAGCTTTTTTATATTTGGAATTTTCGCCTATATTCCAACGGTGATATTTCTTCTGATTTTTTGAATACGGTAGAGAAATAATTACTGTCATCAAAACCACATTCATAGGCTATCGCAGTTATGGGTTTATTTGTTTTTGTTAAAAGCTCCTTTGCGTGTTTTATCCGTATGATAGAAAGATAATTTTTAAATGTAAAGCCTGTATTGTTATGAAACAGTTTAGATAAATAAGACCTGTTCATGTTAAGCATTTGCGCGGCGCTCTCAAGAGTCAGGCTTTTATTATAATTGTCATTCATATAATGCGTCAGCTTTGCAACAGACGGGTGTGTTATTTCTGCTTTATCCGGCAACAGTAAGGACGGATTTCTTGCAACGTATGTAAGTATTTCTGTCAGTCGGCATTGAAGAATACCTGCGGAAAAAGCGTCATTTTTTTCGTATTCGTTTATAATATCACTCATAAGCCGTTTTAAATAATTCGGATGCCGCGGTAAATAAATCGGTTTCTTAAATAATGATTTTATTACAGGCAAAAGAGACGGTGTAATTAAATCCTCTGAAAAATTCAACACATACCGCTCAATTTTATCTGTAATATACATATTATTATGCAGCTCATTTTTTGGTATCAGTACAATATAATTTTCCTCTACGGAATAGGTTTTATCCTTTACGAAATATTCACTTCGTCCTTTCAATAAAAAATACAGCTCATATGTATTATGATAATGATAATCTCCCGGACCTATTTTACTCGTTAATGTAGCATAACCGTAATCAAAGCCTTCTAAAATATTTATTTTCATTGTAATCACCACTATATATTTTATCAAATTACTACACAAAATTCAAGATGTTTTCATAAAAAACAGAGATTTCGTTTTTAACGTGCAAATATTTCCCATTGTGTCAAATTCGT
>JAUNPN010000124.1 GCA_030536655.1 bacterium
CGAAGGCATACTCGCGTATGTCGAGAGATTTTTGTATGATATGACGGAAAATATACAAGTTCAATGTGTGCTAAGCCGTTAGACGTTAATTAATCAGTGGTTCCTTAATTACGGATAGGCTCTTAATAATTTAACCCTCGTATTCGGCAGCAAGGAGCAGGAACGGTCCTACACCCTTGAAGTCATTATCGCGAATCGGCTCGCTGAAATAATAATCAAGCGTACCATTTCTATGCGGGCTGGTTTCCGGTCCGAGTCCTGCAACCGCGCAGCAGTTTCCGATATACGCATACTCGCCTTCTTCACGGAGAAATATATTCTTTATACCCGAAATCGCCTTTTCAAGATACGGCTTATATGTATCAGCGTCAATGTAGCCCTTGTTAATCGCCTTATTAATCGCATACGCAAACTGACAGGTGCAGGTTGCCTCCTGATAGTTATCGCTGCGGCTGTTGTCCATTACCTGGAGCCACACTCCGTCCTTATCCTGATACTTTACAACATTAGCGATTACCTTGTTGAACATTGCGATAAGCTGCTCTCTTATATCATTTCTCGATTCCGGAATAAAATCAAGAGTATCAACAATTGCCATGCAGAACCAGCCTACAGAACGCCCCCATACGTTTAACGAACGTCCGGTATTCTTGTCTGCCCAGAACATCTGCTTCGATTCATCGCAGGCATGAGCGTAAAGTCCGCAGCGCGGCTCATAGGTGCTCCTTTCAGCGACAATAAACTGCGTCAGTATTTCGTCAAACTTCTCAGGATGATTGAACTCCAGAGCGTATCTCGCACTGAACGGCTCACCCATGAAAATACCGTCAAGCCACACCTGATTCGGGTAAATGTTCTTGTGCCAGTAAGCTCCCGACGGAGTTTTAGGCTGAATTTTAAGCTGCGAAGCAAGAAGCTCAATCGCCTTTGCATACTTCTCATCGCCCGTTTCCTCTAAAAGGAGGAAAAGGTTCTTTCCGCAGTTAATATGGTCAATATTGCGCACCTCAGGATTATATGTTTCAATCGTGCCGTCATCATGAATAAAATAATCATAGAACGTATGAATATATTCATTATACGACTTATTTCCGGTAAGCTTATAAACAGCGTCAAAGCCGAGCAGACACAAGCCTGCGTCATACTGCCACTTCTTTATAATCATTCCCGGAAAATCCTTCATAATGGTATTGCATAATTTTTCTGCAATCGGTAATAAAGTTTTCGCCATTGTTTACCTCCTTAATCCACAATAAAGCTTTCAAACTCAGCACAGCCTGTATCTCCCATACAGAAAATTGCATGCTTAGCGCCAACCCATCTTCCCTGCATCGGCTTAAACTCGCCTAGCACAGTAAATATTCTGCCGTCTACACTGTAGGATACACGGCATACGCAGTCAAGCGCGTTTTCTCTTGCAATAATTTCACAGCGGAGATATGCTGTGTTTTCACTAATAATCTTCTCTGCTTCAATTACTTCTATAGCATCCCCGCTTCCGGAATCCGCTATATTTTCTACCTTACCGAGAGTAAATTCAATAGTTCCGTCATTTCTCAACGCTATATAGCCGTATCTGAGACCTATTACTCCCAGTCCTGCCTTAACGCTGCCCTCTCCCTTTGGAAGAGTTACCTTTACAGTAGTTCTCATTGACGGTGCCTGCCAAAGCTGAGTAAGCACATTCGGCATCTCCCAGATGGTATTGCCTGTACCGCAGGCATTAAGCTTAAGCACTCCGCCGCCGCACTCATACCACTCTTTCTTATTGTTTGCCTGCCACTGCCACTGTAAGCCTAAACCGTCCATAAAATCATCTGAGGCAGCGATAACGCTTACCGGATATTCCTTTCCGACATTCGGCTTCTTACAAATCTTCACCGGCTCGCCGCAAAGTCCGGAATCAGCATTCACACCCATTACCGGCCAGTCATTCACCCACTCAACAGGCTGTAAATGAATAATTCTTCCGCAAACCTCAAGGTCCTGGAAATGAATGAACCAGTTTTCACCGCTTTCAAGCTCTACCCAGCCGCCCTGATGCGGACCGTTGATTTCGGTCGTTCCCTGGCGGAGGACAATTCTGTCCTCATACGGACCGTCCACGTTCTTTGAACGAAGAACCGTCTGCCAGCCTGTCGGAACACCTCCCGCCGGAGCCATTATATAGTAATAACCGTTTCTCTTATAGAACTTCGGACCTTCGATCGTAGGGTGGCTGATTGTTCCATCAAATATAAACTTATCCTCCGAAATAACCTTTGTACCATCCGGCGTCATTTCAAACAAGCCGAGCTTGCTCTTGAAGCCGCAGCGGCTCCTCGCATATCCGTGAACAATGTATGCCTTTCCGTCCTCATCCCAAAGCGGACAGGTATCAATAATTCCCAGTCCTTCCTTTATACATCTTACCGGACTCCATTCACCGTATATATCATCGGTACAGGTCATCATAATACCTCTGTCCGGATCACCGTAATAAATATAGAACTTTCCGTCATGATAACGGATTGAGGGCGCCCATATGCCGCAGCCGTGCTGAGGCTTGTCAAAGTCCGGCTGCAACTCCTTTGCCGCATAGTTTATAAGCTCCCAGTTTACAAGGTCCTTTGAATGAAGTACAGGAAGTCCCGGTATATATGTAAAGCTTGACGCTGTCATATAAAAATCCTCACCGACTCTTATTACGTCCGGATCCGAATAATCGGCATAAAGCACCGGATTTTTAAATTTACCGTTGCCTAAATCACTCACCCATTTTCCTTTTAAATCCATTTTATAAAAAATCCTCCAAACTTATAATCTGAACTCTTTTCACCAATGCGTTTGGGAAAAGAGAAGCAAGCAGATTGCCGTCAGAAGCGACGCCGATGTATGTTTATACTTCAAGCCGCTTATCTTTTTCCAAACTTTATTTGGCTGTTAAGTAATTACAAAGTTACTCCGTCTTTGAAAATAGAAATTTCTCTGTAACCGTTCTTTTCATTATTGGTCTTTTCGCCGTTCGCAACCCCTATAATATAATCAAGCAGCTCATCCGATAAATCCGCTCCCTCAATAATCGGGCCCGCGTTGAAGTCTATCCAATGCGGCTTTCTTGATGCAAGGTCATTGTTTGTTGCAATCTTAATTGTCGGAATCGGCGCACCTACCGGGGTACCGCGTCCTGTTGAGAACAAAATCATATGACATCCTGAAGCTGTGAGATTTGTTACTGCAACAATATCATTTCCCGGACCGGTCAGAAGGTTAAGCCCCTGCTTTTTAACATGCTCACCTATCTGAATCACATCAACAACATCCGCACTTCCCGACTTCTGCACACAGCCGAGTGACTTATCCTCAAGAGTAGTAATTCCGCCTTTCTTATTTCCGGGTGACGGATTTTCATATACAACCTGATTATGGCGCATGAAATATTCCTTGAAATTATTGATAAGATCAACTACCTTTTCAAAGGTTTCCTCGTCTGCCGCTCTGTTCATAAGAATGGTTTCCGCACCGAACATCTCCGGAACCTCGGTCAGAATTGTGCTTCCTCCGGAGGCGATAAGCTTATCCGAAACACGCCCGATAAGCGGGTTTGCGGTAAGTCCGCTGAATCCATCCGAGCCTCCGCACTTCAAACCCACAACCAGCTTTGAAAGGTCACATTCCTCACGCTTGAAGCTCTGAGCATATTCCACAAGCTCTCCTATAAGACGCAAGCCCTCGCTTACCTCGTCGTCATGCTCCTGAGTTGACATAAATTTTACTCTGTTTTCGTTAATCTCACCCAAAAGAGGCTTAAACACACCGATATTATTATTTTCACAGCCTAAACCGAGAACAAGAACTCCGGCAGCGTTAGGATGGTTTACCATACCCTTCAAAATTGCCTGAGTTGTAGCCTGGTCATCGCCGAGCTGTGAGCAGCCGAACGGATGAACAAAGTTAAATATACCGTCACAGCGGTCCCCGTAAAGCTTGTTTGCCTCGCGCGCAAGGATTTCCGAGGTCTTGTTCACACAACCAACTGTATTTACAATCCAGATTTCGTTTCTTATACCAACCGCGCCGTTTTCACGTACATAGCCCATAAAGGTTCTTTTCGGCTGCGGCTTTAATTCATAGCCGGTTCTCTCATATTTATATTCCAATGTACCGCTGAGGTTTGTCTTGATATTATGAGTATGAACATGCTCCCCCTCTTTTATATCCTCCAATGCGTGACCAATTTCATAGCCGTATTTGATAATGTTTTCCCCGGCTTTTATATCGCGGAGCGCTTTCTTATGACCGCGAAGCTCACCGTCAAGCATTACCGCCACATTGTCGCGCTCATTAATTTTTAATTCTTTCATTTCAATTACCCCATTCCGAAAAAACTCCGCTCGCCTGACGCCGCCGCGGGAATTAACCCTGCGCGCCTCGCCCTTAGGCAAGCGGAGCTTTCCTTTCTTAATCTATCACAGTCTTCATAACCTCTCTTATGCCCTTTTCATCAATCAAAGCAAGATACTTTTCTATTGACGGAAGAAGCATTGTCAGATCCTGCCCCCAGCAATCCTCACTTGCAAGGATTTCAGCCGGCGAGGCATTCTTCATGAACTCCATAACCTTCGGGTCATCATTCGCTTCATCGCCCTTATAGAACTTGATAAGCGCCGCAAGCGAGAACACCAAGCATTCCGGCTCCCTGCCGAATTCCTTCATGTACTCTAAAAGCGACGGTAAATCACGAACCTTAAACTTTGAAACCGAATTAAGCGCAATGCTTAAGAGCAGATGCTTGATAAACGGATTCTTGAAACGCTCGATTACGTCATTTGCAAACTGTTCAAGCTCTTCCTTCGGCAAATCAAGCGTTGGGATAATTTCCTTAAACAGACCCTTGTGCATGAATGAGTAGATAAGCTCATCATTCATAGCCTCTCCGACAGATTCAAGACCCGCAAGTCTTGCCGCAAGAACCATCATTGTATGAGCGCCGTTTAAGATTCTTACCTTTCTCTTCTTATACGGCGTAACATCATCTGTCCACAATACGTTAAGTCCTATATCAGTGAACGGAATTTCCGCAGCATACTTCTTATCGCCTTCAATTACCCATAAGTGGAAAATTTCAGCCGTATCGATTACATTATCCTGATAACCGAACTGCTCGCACATTTCAGCCGCATTATCTCTGGGATAGCCTGTTACAATACGGTCAACGAGAGTATTTGTGAAGTGGTTTTCAGCCTCAACCCACTTTACGAACTCATCGCCGTATCCGAAGTCCTTCGCATACTTAAGAACACATTCCTTCAGGCAGTCACCATTCTTGTCGATAAGCTCGCACGGGAATAACACAAAGCCCGGCAGTCCCAAATCGTAACGCTTCTTGAGGAACATTGTAAGCCTGCCCGGGAAGGTTGTATCTGCAAAAGAGGAACCGTCGTCGCCTTCCTTGTATTCAATACCCGCCTCGGTTGTATTTGAAACAATGAATCTTAAATCCGGGTTTGCGGCACATTCAAAAAACTCATCTGTTCTTGAATACGGGTCAATACAGCGTGTTACACATTCTACAACTCTTGTTTCCTCTACCTTTTCACCGTTTAAAAGTCCTCTCAGATAAAGGTCATATAAACCGTCCTGGTCATTGATAAACTTGTCGAGCATCGGACTTGATAAAGGCTGTACGAGAACAACGCCGTAATCACCGCCGTTTTCCTTGTTTAATCTGTCAATCATCCAATCAACAAAGCCCCTTAAGAAATTACCTTCACCAAACTGCAGGACACGCTCAGTATGCTTAGGCTGAGCAGCCGTTCTTTTTAATAATTCCATTTTCTTCTCCATTCCGCCGTCTTACGTCACGGCTGTCGGAAAATAGTTAAGCGTCAGCAAACGTTTTGCAGCGCAGCCGCGTTAACCGATTTTCTCGTTATTTAACATTATATTACTGCATTCAACGGTTTCCGAAACACTGTCTCCGCCGGTCACGCTTATACCTGTCAGGCGGATATTCTCTGATTTTTCAATCCTTACGGCAGGACCGTTCAATACCTTGATTGATACATTGTCAAATACAATGTCCTTGCAGAAACAGCAGTACAAGCCTGTTCCGGCTGTCTTTTTAATATGCCATGCCATAATCGGCTTATCCTTGATATCATCTTCGGCAGGAACCATTTCAACCGAATAGTTGCTTATTCTCAAGCCCTCAACCGGCGATTCCGGAATGCCATAGATATATCCGGCAGAAGCTGTTGCCTTTGTTGCGCGAACATTTGAAATTATGATATTCTTCATAACCGGAGTATCATCTGATACCGGAAGCTTTTCAAGGCTGAAAAGCGACATATCATCCGGACTTGTGCCTCCGCACTGATAGTAGCCGTTCACCGTAATCGGCGCAAACACGTTTGTCATCATGATATTATTAATTAAAATATCCTCAACGCAGCCGCCTCTCTTACGTCTTGTCTTTATTCTGATACCCCTGTCTGTACCGTTAAATACGCAGTTTGAAATTGTCACATTTTTAACGCCGCCGCTCATCTCCGATCCGATAACAACACCGCCGTGACCGTTAAGCATTGTACAGTTTGTAACAACTATATTTTCGCACGGATACTGCTTCTGGAGCAAATCATCCTCTGTTCCCGACTTAAGAGTCAGACAGTCATCACCTACATCTACGGTACAGTTGGAAATATGTACACCGGAACAGCTCTCCGGATTAATTCCGTCTGTATTCGGCGAATCCCACGGATTTCTTATTGTTATTCCGTCAATCGTAACATTTCTGCAGCAAATCGGATGCACCGTCCACATCGGCGAATTTTTGATTGTAATTCCCGCAAGTCTTACGTTATCGCAAAGAATTGTCTGGAACATTCTCGGTCTGTGCTCGTTTTCCTTATCCGGCCACCAGTTATAGCCTCTGCCGTCAATTGTACCTCTTCCCTCAATAGTTACATTCTCGGCATTGATTGCGTAAATCATTGCTGCATGACCTTCTCTTGTGTAGCCTTCAACGATTTCTTTCGTAATCATCGGATAGTCTGCCTTATCCTCGCTGCCTAAAATAAGTGCTCCCGACTCAAGATAAAGCGTCATATTGCTCTTTAACTCAATTGAGCCTGAAATATAGGTTCCCGCCGGGAAGTAAATTGTGCCGCCGCCGTTTGAAGCAGCAAGCGCAATTACATCGGCAATAGCCTTGGTATTATTGGTTACACCGTCATTGTAGACGCCGTATCGGGTTACGTCATATAATGCCATGACAAACCTCCTTAATATATTATTTATTATTCAAACAAATGCCGTCAGCTCAACAGCCTTATATATGAACAGCAATGCCGCTCCAAGGCTGTCGAACTGTCAGTTTTACGTTATTTAATTATTCTGTAAAGAACAACTGCGGTCTGCGCTCTTGTCGCGGTATCAAGCGGATTAAAGTTTCCGTTGTCATCGCCTGTCAAATAGCCCGCTCCCGCCATGCTGCTTACTGCCGCCTTTGCGTAATCAGAAATACTTCCGCTGTCATTAAAGGACGCGTCCGACTCAGCCGGAGCCTTTCCTGCTACTTTCAGCGCTCTTGTACACATAACAGCCATATCCTGTCTTGTGATTGACTCGCCTATTCCGAAGCTTCCGTCATCCTTGCCTGATACGACGCCCAGAACAGCTGCTGCATTGATATACGGAGCATACCACTCATCAGCTTTTACATCAGAGAATGATATATCCGAAGCAATATTTGTATCCAATTCAAGCGCGCCCACAAGCATCTTTACAAACTGTTCTCTTGTAACGCTGTAGTTAGGAGCAAAGAGTCCGTTGCCGTAGCCTGATACAACTCCCCTCTCGCAGAGAGCTTCAATGGCTTCTTTCGCCCATGAAACATTTTCAATATCATTGAAAATAAGTTTGCTTGTCTGCTCCGGAGTATATGCGTCTGTTTCAAACTTCTCTGTCGGAGTTGAAACCGTTCCTATAACCCTCGAAACGCTGCTTAAGCCGCTTGATGAGCTGCCGCCGCCACCGCCGCCGCTTGAGCTGCTTGACTTGCCCTTTACATTAATTGTAAATTCCTTTGTTTCTGTTGCTGTTCCGTTTACTGCCGTAGCTGTCAGCGTAATTTTCTGAGCCTTTTTCGGAAGCGATACGTTTCCGTTTTCATCAATAACATCGCTGTCGCTTGACGCCCATGTAATCGCCGACAAGTAAAGCGAACCGGTTTCCGGTAAATCAATACTCTTTTCCGTAGTAATGCTCATTCCGTTCTTTACGGCTGTGACTGCATTTAAGTCAGCCAACGCCTTGTCCGAGTCGGTAAGATCGCTGTCAGATGATTTTGTAACAAAGATTTTGAATTCCTTGCTGTAAATCTTTTCTCCGATTTCCATAGAGCCTTTAAGCGTTACATATGCTCCGCTTTCCGGAATATTCTCGGTCACAGGCTCTGCAACTGCAATGGTTACATATTTCACACCCTTATCGGTGTATTTCTTGATTTCACTCTCAGAGAAACCATACTTTGCCAAATCATCTACAGCAACAGACTTTGAGCCTGCATTTAAGAGACTTGTATCTGACGACTTCCATGAATATACCTGACCTGCAAGTCCGTCCGTACCATTATAGTAAAGACGAAACGGCGAACTTACAACATATGCTTCCTTTTCAGATGAATACGGAGCTTCAAGCTCAAGCTCATCCCAGTAGGTTGCATTATAGTCATCGGTAATATTCTCAACACTGATATTATCGATCAGATATTTACCTTTGCTATAGTTTTTGCTTCTGTCCATTGTGAACTCAATCGTTGAAATGAAATCCTCCGCATTTCTGAACAGAAGTCCTTTTCTGATCTGCATTCCATCAAAGTAGAAATCCCAAAGATGAGTTGTTGAGTTAGCAACAATGGTTGCTGTTACCCACTTCCCCTTTGGTATTGTATACTTTGATTTGTCAAGGTAATCCCAGCTGTTTCCTTCGTCAAAGCATCTAAGTACGCCTGCGCCCTCATAACCGGCTGAACTCTGATCTCCATTGTTTAATAAAAATCTGCACATCTGAGCCGGCTTTGAAGTACCGATACCGATATTAAACTTCTGGCGTCCGTCAATTACGTAAATATCCATGCTTACGATTACAAGTCCCTCCGGATATCCGCTCGTGTTATTCTTATCCTCAAGCCTTATCCAGAGCGGTATATATGTTGTACCGCCGTCGTACGGATTATAATGCTGATAGTAGAAAGCAAAGTTTTCCTCTGCTTCCGTACCGTCCGGAGCCGGAGCCTTACCATACTTGTCATCTGTTGACATGATTCTCTTGTCAAAATATGATTCAACGTCATGGTCCTCATGCTCAAATCCATACATCGCCTTTGTATTATCAAACGATGCTACTCTGATACCTCTGAATGTATCTCCGTTTGCAGCCTTAACATTATCCTGAATACCCTTGTAGTTTCCGTCAGCCGCTTCACCAACATCTGCCTGGAAGTCATTGTAATAAATCGGGTTATACTTTCTTACTGAAACATCAAATGTCTTTGCAACAATCGCATCTGCATACTGAACAGTTGCTGTAAGAGTTACAGGAACACCGCCTGTTTCATCACATTCAGCATCAGATGTCGGTCTGGTTACAACACCTGTGTAATTCGACTTATTTGATGAAACCTCTTGAACGCTTATATACTTCTCATTCGAGCTTGCCCATGTGATTGTTGAGCCATTGTCACCCTTCTTCGCAAGGTCAAGGTCGATATAAACCGCATAGTCTGAAATGCTTCTTAAGGTAAGCGCGTCAGCGTCTGCCTGAGCCTTCTGTGTATCCGGATCCAACGGAACCGATGTAGCCGTTGGCTCTGTCGTATTTGACGGTGCCGTTGTTACTGTCGGAGCTGTTGTTTCAGATGCGCCATTAAATTCTACAGTAAATCCGCCTATAAATAAATCAGCTCCGCTGTAACCATTTTCAAATCCGCTTATATAAACAATACCCGGTCCAACATTTTCAAACTTAGTCGCAACTGATTTTTCTCCAACATCCTTAACTCCGCTTCCGGCAACATCATGTGCTCCCATGGAAGATCCCAATGCAACAAATCTGCCCTTTTCTTCATCATTATTTGTATATACTGTAAGTACAGCTGATTTAGCAAGGTTAATTACAAATGCTTGATTTTCACCCTTAACCTTTGATGAATTCAATACCGTTCTTCCATTAATGACTGATGACCCTTTTTTCTCTGAATACGAATTACCCTTCGGAGAATATACTTTCTTATCCGGAGATACAAATTCTGCCGGAATCTCAGCAGCAGTGTTTACATCCTCAGCTATAAACGTATAATTCTCTGTTATAGCTTCAATCGGCAGCGTAACGGGAGCAGTTGTTCCTGTCGGCTCATCTGTTGACGGCGCTTCTGTATAGGACGGTGCTTCCGTATTGGA
>JAUNPN010000125.1 GCA_030536655.1 bacterium
AAAATCTGACTGTGTTCACTGCGTACTATATTTAATCAGTGCTTCCTTAACGAATAATCATGAGCCTAACGTCTAAAAAGACAGGCGCGGTTAAGACGGTTATTTTCCGAATAAACACAGCCTTCAACTTTTAAAAAACAGTTTAACAGCGGCAGCCGCAGATTTTTCTTTGCGGCTGCCGCAGCATATTACAGGCTCTTTCTGCTGATTTTCCCTAACCGTTCAAACCGCCATAAAGATTGTGCCTGCTGTAATCAAAATCATGCCGATAACAGATTTTACGGTTAATTTCTCATTCAGAAAAATAAACGCCATCAGCATTGTAAGAACTACGCTCATTTTGTCAACGGGAACCACCTTTGACGCTTCGCCGAGCTGAAGCGCTTTGTAATAGCAAAGCCACGATACACCGGTTGCCAGCCCGGAAAGTATGAGGAACAGCCAGCTTCGTTTTTCGATAGACACTATTCCGTTCTGCGAATTTGTAACAAATACCATAATCCATGCCATTATCAGCACAACAGCAGTACGTACAGCCGTAGCCAAATTAGAGTTTACGCCGTCTACGCCGATTTTCGCAAGAATCGAGGTGAGCGCCGCAAATACTGCCGACAATACCGCAAATACAAGCCACATAATATAAGTACACCTCCTGTTCTGACCGATAAAAATTCAGCACCGATCAACTTTCAGCCTTATCAAAGCTAATCGTAATACTCGTTCCTTTGCCCTCAGCGCTTTCAAGATTTATATCCGCGTTGTGACATAATGCTCCGTGCTTTACAATCGCAAGTCCCAGACCCGTACCTCCTACTTTCTTGGAATGACTTTTATCCACTCTGTAAAACCGTTCAAAAACTCTTGACTGATGCTCCGGTCTGATGCCTATTCCCGTATCGCGCACGATGACGTTCACCTTTTTATCCGTGCTGTTTATTATAACGTCAACCGTTCCATTTTCTTTGTTATACTTTACAGCATTGTCGCAAAGGTTATAAATCATTTCATCAAGTATTTTCCTTATACCCACAATTTCCGCATTGGAACCGATTAGGTTCAGCGTGACATTTTTCTTTGCCGCCTCGCTTTTCAGCCGTTCAATAATTTCCCCGGACAGATCATATAAATCAACCCTTTCATTTTCAAGCGGAATACTCTTTTCATCCAGCTCCGAAAGCTTTATAATATCATTAACCAATGAGATCAGCCGCTGCGCTTCATCATAAATAGACCTTGAAAAATCTGTAACATCTTCCTTCGGAACGCCGCCGCTTTTCATAAGCTCCGCAAAGCCCGATATTGACGTAAGCGGAGTTTTCAGCTCATGTGAAACATTCGCGGTAAACTCACGGCGAATTTCCTCACGCTTTTCAATCTCTGTAATGTCAATAATGATAATAACCGCACCTATAACATTTTCATTTTCCAATACGGGACTCGCAATCAGGCTGTATGTTCTGTCATTTTGTTTCATTGAACGCTGAGCCTTTTCGCCCTCAAGCGACTTTGTTACCGCCTCACGAAAATCTCTCGTTCTGCAAAGAGCAAAAGCGTTGCCCTCCACCGGATTTTTAATCCCAAGCAGCTTCAGCGCCATACCGTTATGCGTGAGAATATTGGTATCCCTATCAATAACCAAAAAACCCTCGTTCATGTTTTCGGTAATCAGATTAAATTCATTCTGTCTTTTTTTCGCTTCCGCAAGCTGTTTTGAAATAGTACGCTTCTGCTCGTATATTTTTTTCAGCAGAGGCGTTAATTCCTCATATGTTTCATTCCTTTCGGGGCACTCTAAATCAAGCTCATTTATCGGCTTTATAATCGACTTTGATACCATCGACGAGAGAACCGCGGTCAATATCAGCGCCGCGATAATGATTAAGACTATCGGTCGCAGAAGCCCCAATAAAATTGTAACGACTGTATATTGATTTGTTGAAACCCTCAAAATACTGTTATCCGACAGCCTTACGGCATAGTACAGCGTCTTTTCGGTCAGGGTATCCGAATATCTTATGCTCCTGCCCGTTCCCGTTTCCATAGCCTGCTTTATTTCACTGCGCTCGGCGTGATTGTCAAGAGCCTCCGCATCCGTCTGATTGTCAAAAAGCACGCTTCCGTCCGCGTTTATCAGAGTTATTCTCTTATCGGCATTATTAAAATTTTTCAAAAAGTCCGCGCCCTCGTTTTCAACCGCATGTGACAGGTATTCGGCTTCGCTCGTCAGCTCCTTCTGAATCTGCCCCTCAAACAGATCAAACAGAATACCCATGATTAAAACAATGCTTGCAGTCAGTACAAGAAATACCGTTAAAAATGATGAACGAAATATTTTTTTATTCATTTTCAGCATCTCCAATCTTATAGCCTATTCCCTTAATTGTTTTAATAATGCCGCCGGCCTCTCCAAGCTTGACCCTTAATTTCCGTATATGCACATCAAGCGTTCTCGATTCGTTATAATACTCTCCCCAAACCCTTGTGAGCAGCTTTCCGCGTTCAACAACATTTCCCTCCGCCTCAAGCAGAACCATAAGCAGAGAATATTCCTTATACGACAGAGTAACGCTTTCGCCCATAACCTCTATAATATGCTTTGAGGGATCCACATAAAGTCCGCCTATCTTATATGTCTTATTTGTCTGTGTTTTTTCATATCTGCGCAGTACCGCGCGTATACGTGATATAAGCTCAATCATTCCGAACGGCTTTGCGATATAATCGTCCGCGCCCATATCAAGTCCCGTTACCTTGTCAAACTCGCTGCCCTTTGCTGTAAGCATTATAACAGGAATATCCTTTGTCTTGGATTTTTCCCTGAGCCGTTTCAAAACCGATAATCCGTCCTCATCGGGAAGCATTATATCAAGCAAAACCATTCTTGGTATACTTTTATTTATTTCGCTCCAAAATTCAAGCGGCGATGAAAATCCTTTTACTTCAAAGCCTTCTCTGCCCAGGGCATAGCTTATAAGCTTTCTTATATTGTCATCGTCCTCAACCAAATAAATCATACAAAACACCTCCCTCATACATATATTATATCTCTTTCAGCCCGTAATTTCAATATCCATTTTAGCTAAAATTCGCATGCCGTCCCGTTATGGAATAAATAACCCATTCCGCAATGTTTTCCGCATGGTCGCCTATACGCTCAAAATACTTCGCTATCATCAGCAGATCAATATATGTTTCGGCGTTATCCTCCGACCGCTGCACCGCATATATAAGCTCATTTTTCACCTTGTCAAACAATGCGTCTACCTCATCGTCGTTCCTTATAACGGCTCCGGCAAGAGAAATATCCTTTTTTACAAAGGATTCCACGCTGTCGGTTACCATTTTTATAGTCGCTCTTGCCATATCCGATATATGCGTTTCGCTTTCCAATCCGTTCTTTTTGATATGCTTCACGATTTCCGCAATATCAGATGCCTGATCGCCTATACGCTCCATATCGGAAATCATTTTAAGCGCGGAGGATATAACGCGCAAATCGGTTGCCACCGGCTGCTGCTGTATCAGAAGCTTCATGCAAAGCTGCTCAATATCGCGTTCCTTCCGGTCTATCTGCCTGTCGGCTTCAATAGCATTGTCGCGCATAACACAGTCTTTGTCTATAAGATATTTCACACTGCTGCTTATCGCCTCCTCACACAGCGCGCCCATTGTTATAAGCTCGTTGTTAAGATGTGTAAGCTGTTCGTCAAATCTGTTCCGCATTAGCCAAACCTCCCCGTTATATAGTCCTCTGTTCTCTTATCGCGCGGATTTGAGAACATTTTATCCGTTCTGTCAAATTCAATAATCTCACCGAGCAGGAAAAACGCTGTTTTATCCGCAATTCTTGCTGCCTGCTGCATATTGTGCGTCACCATAACTATCGTATAGCCGTCGCACAGTTCCGTTGCCAGGTCCTCAATCTTCGAGGTCGATATAGGATCAAGCGCCGAGGTCGGCTCATCCATTAGAAGTATTTCCGGCTCTACCGCCAGTGCCCTCGCAATGCATAACCGCTGCTGCTGTCCGCCGCTCATCGAAAGCGCGCTCTTTTTAAGCCTGTCCTTGCACTCATCCCATATAGCCGCCTGTTTTAATGAACGTTCCACAATTTCATCCAGTTTTACCCTTGACTTTATTCCATGTATTCTCGGTCCGTACGCGATATTGTCATAAATACTCATCGGAAACGGATTAGGCTTCTGAAATACCATACCTACGCGTTTTCTTAAAATATTTACGTCTATGTCCCTGTAAATATCAATTCCTCCGAGCGTAATATCGCCTTCTATACGGCAGTCCTCAACCAAATCGTTCATTCGGTTAAGCGTTTTCAGAAATGTTGACTTTCCGCAGCCGGAAGGACCGATAAGCGCGGTAATCTGTTTTTCCGGTATATCCATATTTATGTTTTTTAATGCCTGATTTGCGCCGTACCACAAATTCAGGTTTTTTGCCTTCATAATATCAGCCATTTCAATTTTCCTTTCTCTTTTTAAGCTTTCCTGCCGCAAGCTTAGCCGACAAATTTATAACAAAAGTCAGTATAAGCAGTATTACGGCAATCGAAAAGGCTATATCAAATTCACCGCGCTCCTTCGCGTACATATACAGCGCGACAGTAAGCGTTGACCCTGCTTTTCCCGGCATCACGCTTTCATATATTCCGAGAATTTCATTTGCCATTCCGGCGGTAAAAAGCAGAGCCGCACTCTCACCGACAATTCTGCCGATTGATAAAATACAGCCTGTAACAATTCCGTCAATCGCGGACGGAAGAACTGCCGTGCGTATCATATACCATTTCCCCGCGCCGAGGGCAAGCGCGCCTTCGCGGTAGCCGTTCGGAACGGTTTTGAGGCTCTCCTGTGTTGTTCTGATTATTGTCGGCAGCGTCATAATTACAAGCGTAAGCGCGCCCGCGATAAGACTTGTTCCGAGTGAGCAAAACTGAACAAATATTAACATTCCGACAAGTCCGTATATAATAGACGGTATTCCCGACAGCGTTTCAGCCGCAAGCTCAATAGCCCTTACAACCTTTTTATTCTTAGCGTATTCATTCAGATAAACCGCCGCACCAACGCCTATCGGAAGCACGATAACCAGCGTTATAAGAATAATATACAGCGTGTTCAATATATTCGGCAGTATTCCGATTGTATCATTTATCAGGCTCGGCTTCGACGAAAGAAGCTTAAAGGATATATTCGGAATACCTCTTATCAGTATATATCCGATAATTCCAAGCAGCATAAAACACACAAGTCCCGCCGACAGATACATAAGTATATTTAATACCGCGCTTTTAAACCTGCGGCTTGCGGATATTCCGTTATTCATTCTTTGAACCCCTCTTTACTATCAAATTCAGCACAAGATTTATTGCCATAATAAACGCGAACAATACCAGAGCTATCGAGAACAGCGCCTGCCGCTGAAGTCCTGACGAATAGGACATTTCACTCGCGACCGCCGTTGTAAGAAAGCGCACGCTCTTGAACAAATTCGGCATATTAGCCACATTTCCGGCAACCATCATAACCGCCATTGCTTCGCCTATCGCTCTGCCTATTCCAAGAACCACGGCGGTAAGTATTCCGCTCTTTGCGGCGGGAATAACTACTTTAAAAACCGTCTCGGTTTTTGTCGCTCCGAGCGCGAGAGATGCTTCCTCATATTCCTTTGGAACAGCTCTTATCGCGGTTTCAGACACGGAGATTACTGAGGGCAAAATCATTACCGCAAGCACAATAATCGCCGAGAACAGATTTGCTCCGTCAGGCAGATCGAATATCTCGCGCACACAGGGCACAATAATTATCATTCCGAGCAAGCCGTAAACCACAGACGGTATTCCCGAAAGCAGGTCCACCGCCGAGCGCACAATTTCCGAGCTTCTATCGCCTGACATTTTCGCAAGGAACACCGCGCACATAAGCCCTATAGGTACTCCCAGTATAATCGCGCCCATAGTTCCGAAAACGGAAGATAAAATAAACGGCAATATGCCGTAATACGGCGGCGATGCGGTTGAAGCCCATTTTGTTCCGAAAAGGAAATCGATTATTCCGATTTCCTTTATCGCCGGGATACCGCTTACTATAAGGAAACCCGTTATTATCAGCACAAACGCGGCAGCTAAAAAACCGCATACGGTAAATACGGCATTCATTGCTTTTTCAAAAATATCCGCTGTTTTCTTCAATTTACTCATTGCCAATGCTCCTATCTCTTAACCGGAACAGCTCCTGCCTTTTCAATCATATCGTCCGCCGCAGCGCTTGTCGCGTAATCCATAAACTCCTGCGCTGCCTGTGAAAGCTGCTTTTCCTTAGGGGTTACAAGCAGGAAATCACGCTGAATTTTATATGCTCCGCTCTGTATTGTTTCGTTTGAGGGGATAACGTTCTCAACCGCCAGCAGCTTTACAGTATCCTTAACAGATGCAAGAGATGCATAGCCGATTGCATTCGGATTTGAGGAAACCGTCTGCACAACATCGCCCGTTGAAGTAAGCTCCTGCGAATACTTACATTGATCCTCAGTATCCGTTATCGATTCAAAGCCGTCGCGGGTTCCCGACGCCGCCTCTCTGCCGATTAAAACGATAGGAGCGTCGCTGCCGCCTACCTCGCTCCAGTTTGAAATTTCACCCTTGTAGATTGCTCCGATTTGCTCAATGCTTAAATCAGATACAGTGTTTTCGGGATTAACAATCATTGCGATTCCGTCAATAGCTACTATTGTGCCGTTAAGGCTCTGCGCTTCTTCGGGCTTTAAGTCGCGGCTTGAAAGACCTATGTCGCAGCGTCCCTCCGAAACAGCCTGTATTCCGGCTCCCGAGCCTGTCGGATTATATGTAATCTTTACTCCGGGATTTTCCTCCATATATGCCTCGCTTAAATGTCCGATTACTTTTTCCATTGACGTTGAACCGTCTGTTGAAACTGTAGCGGATGACGTCTGCGCCGTGTCCGTTCCGGTGCTTCCGCAGCCTGCCAAGCCTGCCGCAAGCATGCCGCCGATTAATAACATTCCTATGATTTTTTTCATTTTTAAATCACTCCTTAAGTTTTCTTGTGCTTCTGCACAATGTTATTATACAGCGGCCTATGTTAATTCTGAAAGCCGGCTTATGTTAATTGTATGTAAAAAAACAGAACTGCCGCAAAACAAAGTTTTGCAGCAGCCCGTTTAAAAACAATATTACACGAATCAGAACAGACCCATTCCGCCAAAGTTTACAATCAATGCAGCAAATACGATTGAAACCATTGAAAGAAGCTTGATAAGAATATTTACCGACGGACCCGATGTATCCTTGAACGGGTCGCCCACAGTATCACCAACTACGGCAGCCTTGTGATTCTCAGAGCCTTTGCCGTTGTAGTTGCCTGCCTCGATATACTTTTTCGCATTATCCCATGCTCCGCCGGAATTTGCCATCATGATTGCAAGAACAAAGCCCGAAACAAGCGCGCCCGCAAGCATACCAACCACGCCGTTAGCGCCGAGAACGATGCCGACAACAATCGGAGCGATGATACCAAGCGCCGCCGGGAGCACCATCTCATGAAGCGATGACTTTGTACAAATATCAATACATGTTTCGTAATCTGCCTCAGCCTCGCCAGTCATAAGACCCTTAATTTCTCTGAACTGACGCCTTACCTCAACAACAATCTTCTGAGCCGCACGTCCCACAGCCTGCATTGTAAGAGCCGAGAACAGGAACGGAAGCATTGCGCCGATAAACAGACCGATTAATACTGCCGGGTTGGTTATTGTGAGGTCAAGTATGCTTGAATCAATGCTGTTTACCTTATCCGTATATGAAACGATAAGCGCAAGAGCTGTCAAGGCAGCCGAACCGATAGCAAAGCCCTTTCCTGTGGCAGCAGTTGTATTGCCGAGCGAATCAAGAGCGTCCGTACGGTTACGAACCTCACTCTCAAGACCTGACATTTCCGCGATACCGCCCGCATTATCGGCAACAGGACCGTATGCGTCGGTTGCAAGGGTAATGCCAAGAGTGGAAAGCATGCCTACCGCCGAAAGACCGATTCCGTACAAACCGCTTTCAAAGCTTGACATACCGCCCGCTACAAAGTAGCTGACAATAACCGAAATACCTATGATAATTACCGGAATAGCGGTTGACTGCATACCCAATGCGATACCGTCAATGATAATCGTAGCCGAACCGGTTTCCGATGAAGCCGCAAGCTTCTTTGTAGGGTTATAAGAATCCGACGTATAGTACTCTGTGAAGAATCCGATTAATACACCCGCAAGAAGTCCGGAAAGAACCGCACCGAATACAGCCTTGTTATCCGGAAGAAGCGTCATAATAAGGATAAAGCTTACAACAGCCGAAAGAACAGCCGAGATATATGTTCCCGTTCTCAATGAACCGAGGAGCATTTTCTGAGTTGCACCTTCCTTTGTCTTAACGAAGAATGTACCGATAATTGACGCCAAAATACCAATAGCAGCAATAGCCATCGGAAGGATAACGCCCGAAACACCGTGACCCGCCGCAACAGCAAGAGCGCCGCAGGAAATGATTGAGCCAACATATGACTCGTATAAATCTGCGCCCATGCCGGCAACGTCGCCGACATTATCGCCTACGTTATCGGCAATACAAGCCGGGTTTCTCGGATCGTCCTCCGGAATGCCCGCCTCAACCTTACCAACGAGGTCAGCGCCTACATCGGCAGCCTTTGTAAAGATACCTCCTCCAACTCTTGCAAAAAGAGCCATTGAGCTTGCACCCATTCCGAATGTAAGCATAGCAGCCATTGTTGATTCAATGCTCTCATTGAATACGAAGCGAAGCAGTATGTACCAAATGCTGATATCAAGAAGTCCAAGACCTACAACCGTCATGCCCATAACCGCGCCTGACGAGAACGCAATCTTAAGTCCCTTGTTAAGTCCTTCACGAGCTCCGTTTGCGGTACGCGTATTTGCGTATGTCGCAATCTTCATACCGATAAAGCCCGAAAGACCTGAGAAAAATCCGCCCGAAAGGAACGCGAACGGAACATACCATGTAAGAAGTCCTGCTGCCGCCAATATAATGAGAATAACCTCCATAACGGCGAAGAAAATTCCTACTGTCTTATACTGACGCTTTAAGTACGCCATCGCGCCTCTGCGGATTTTCTGCGATATAGCCGACATTGTTTCCGTACCCTCAGGCGCTTTCTTTACTTCAAAGAACTTACAGCCCGCGAATACAATAGCAATAACAGCGCACGCAAGAACCACGAACGGCGCAGCGTTAAAGATGTTTTCCATGAAAACTTCCTCCTGTAAATTATATTTGAGAAACTTTTGTCTCTCATATTCTTAACTACTATTTTATACCAAAACAGTAATTAAGTCAATAGAAATCCAAAAATTTCGGCAAAAATATCACAAAAGAACAGCTTCCCTCAATACCCTTGCGATGTCATCATTTATAACAAGATCCGCATCGGAATCCATATCTGTTGCCGACTTATTGATAAGGACAAGCTTCTTTCCAACGAACTCACGAACATATCCCGCCGCCGGATAAACCTTCAGGCTGGTTCCTCCTACAATAAGCACGTCCGCCGCCTGAACAAAGGCTCTTGACATTTCAACAGTATGTCCGTCCAGTCCCTCCTCGTAAAGAACAACGTCCGGTCTTACGATTCCGCCGCAGCTGCATTTCGGCACTCCCTTTGAGTTTAAAATATATTCCAGTCCATAGCGCTTGCCGCACTTCATGCAGTAATTGTAATGTATTGTTCCATGCAGCTCAAGAACGCGCTTGCTGCCCGCCTTCTGATGCAGGCCGTCTATGTTCTGAGTAATCACCGCATTAAGCTTTCCGCATCTTTCCAATTCAGCGAGTGCATAGTGCGCGTCATTCGGCTCCGCCTTCTCATATATCATCTTATCCTTGTAGAACTCATAAAATTCATCGGGATAACGCATAAAGAAGCTGTGTGAAATGATGGTTTCGGGATTTAAAACTGATTTATACGCCTGAGAATAAATACCGTCCGCACTCCTGAAATCCGGTATTCCGCTCGGCACCGACACTCCCGCCCCTCCGAAGAAAACTATATTGTCGTTTTCTTCAATTATTTTCCTTAATTCCTCAATTTTATTCATTGTGCTGCTCCTCCTTTTTTTATTTTATTCTACCATAAAACTCATGCAATTGCAAGAAAAGGATTATAAAAACTTATTCCAATACTTGATTTTTCACTAAAAATATGTTAGAATAAAGTAAAAAGGCGGTGATACCAATGGATATAAGAACTACGCCAAAACGCTCAATCAAAGCAAGCGTATTTACAGACTTATTTAAGGAAGCACTGATTAATTAACGCCTAATGGCTTAGCACGCATTGAACTTGCATATTTTCCG
>JAUNPN010000126.1 GCA_030536655.1 bacterium
TAAGTGCGGCGTTGGCGATTTCGATGGCAGGCAGTGTTGCTACATCGCTTTTGCCGACAATGCAGACGATAACATATGCAGAACAGAGTTCATCAGGAGATTATAAGGACCCTGTTGATTCATGGACTCCGACAAATAACAGAGCAAATGAATTTGACTTGAACGCAGTGAAGACTGTAGAGAGCAATATGTGTCTTTATTGTGGAGAAATTCGTTTATTTGATGTTTTCCGCGTACCGGAATATACAAGTAATGGTGATTCAGCGGCAGATAGAGGAGCTTTGTATACTAATGGTGATAAAGCTTTGGGTTCAGATGTGTATGGCAAGTATACAACGGACTTGGGAGACATTGATGACCCAACTCCTACAGAAAATTCTAAGTTTACACAGCATCATTGGACTAAATCGTATTGCCCGAAGTGTCATAAATACAATACAAATTTAGGTTACAGTGCCAAGTGGGATGGAACAGAACATGAATCTCCCAACGGTACTCATTGTGCAGCATCTGATGAAAATTTATACGTATTAAACGTATGTGATTCGAACTTCTTCTCGGCAAATTCCAGTACGCAGTTCACCAATGACGAGATTGAGGCTTTTGAGGACTATCATACAATCGCACGTAAAAAGGGACAGTATTGTATGATGTGTAAAGGCTCTCCGGCAGTTCGTGAGGCTGAGATAAAGGAAGACCATTCATTCAATTACGTTACAGACAGTGAAGTAGGAAACCATCGTTTTAAGCTTGACGGAGTTTGCGAAGTGTGCGGTTGGGAGGAAACTGATACTGTTGTAGCAAAGACTGTTGTAGCTGATTACTACGGCAAGGTTGATGGTCAGTCGCATACAGTTCAGTTAGCTGATTATTCTGACAGCGGTGTTTCTACATCTATTAAATATGGTACTACTCAGAATAATGTGACATCATTAACTGCTCCGAGTTTTTCAGAAGCTGGTACATATGATGTTTGGTATAACATTAAGTATACTTATACACCTAAAGGCAGAGCATCGACCACTTCTTTTGAAGATAATGGCTGTGCAAAGGTTATACTTTATAATGATACCTATAATTCCGGTAATGCTGAACTTGAAGGTGTACACACGCATGATTTCGAATATCGTTCAACAGTTCTTCCGACAAGTACAACACTTGGATACGAGATTTGGCAGTGCAGTGGCTGCGGAGAAATCGAAAGGCGCAACGAGGTTGCGACAACCCCGGAAGACACACATAACATGGTGTACAAGTACAGAGTCGATGCAAGCTGTACCGGCGAAGGTTACGAGGTATGGCAGTGTGCAAACTGCGGTACTATTGAGCAGAGAGCATATAAGGCAAAGACAAGTCATAATATGCAGTTTGCTTGGAAGGTTGACGGTTCATGCACAGACTTAGGATATGACGTTTACCAGTGTTCAGACTGCGGCAAGCAGGAAAAGAGAAACTATACAAACGCGTCAGGTCATAACTATGAAAAGACAGTATTGAGAGAAGCTACTTGTGATGAAACCGGAATAATACTTGCAATCTGTTCAAAATGTAAGGACAGCTATACAGAGGAAGTCCCGGTAAATCCCAACAATCACGTTAATCTGAAAACTGTAGAAGACCCGGCTGCTACTTGCGAAAAGGGCGGTAAGTCATATAACAGATGCGATGCTTGTGGATACAGCGTATTAGTTGATGTTGAGGACGCTTTAGGACATACATGGAACACATTATATACAGTGGCTCCGACTTGCACAGAGGGCGGATATACAGTAGAACAGTGTGCTGCTTGTAAAAATATTCGTAATGTAAATCATACAGAGGCTACAGGTCATGCATGGTCAGAGAAGGGAATCGTTATTTCTGACGCTACATGCGCTGCTGATGGCTTAAAAGAATACCTTTGTGATAACTGTGGAGACAGAAAGTATGAGGCTATTTCAGCAGCCGGTCATACTCCGGGTGCTGAGGCAACTTGTACAGAACCTCAGACTTGTACGGTTTGCGGAACAATCTTGAAGCTTCCGACAGGACATCATGATTATGAAGCAGTTGTAACAGCTCCGACCTGCACGGCTATGGGCTTCACAACATATACTTGCGCTGACGGCGACCATACATATGTTGCTGATTATACAGACAAGATAGACCACACATACGCTGCTGAGGTACACGCTCCGACTTGTACAGAACTTGGATATACAACATATACCTGTACCGCTTGCGGTGACACTCACAACAGCGATTATGTTGAGGTAATTCCGCACAGTTATGCAGAGGAAGTTGTAGCTCCGACCTGCACCGGCATGGGATATACAATTTATACCTGCACGGTTTGTGGCGACAGCTATAAGGGTTCATACACGGATATTCTTCCGCACAACTATAACAAGCAGGTTATTCCGCCTACTTGTGTAGATTGTTTATGGCGACACACAAAAATAATTTAGGTAATAACGGCAATTCAAGATATTTGTATAAGTAAGCTATAAAATGGAACACAACAGACAAAATAACGGCTTAAAACGGCGCTTTCATGACTTGGAAACAGAAAAGTAATGATAGTATATTCAATCCCTCAAAAATCACGGTTTTGTGTTCCACTTTTCACCAACGACAGAAAGGACAAATATTATGAAACAGACAATTATTGAAAACGGTATTATTTACAAATTAGGCGAAGACGGATTATATTATCCGCAATTTGAAATCTCCTCTGATGTGGCGCACTACGGCAAATATGGAATGCTGCGCCGTACATATTTAAAAGAGCATAGACGAGCTTTATATTCATCTTTGCTTATGAGCGGTAAATTGATTGAGCATCTGAACGAGGTTGACGACCAATGCCGAGAGATTTTGGACAGGCTTATTCCTCAAATGTCGGAGCGTGAGGGAGTAACCGAAGCGTTAAAGGCTGCCGACCAAATGGAGTGGGTACGGCAAATGTCAAACATAAAAAACCGTGCGGAGGAATTTATCTACGCAAATTATGTTTATGAAAATTGAATTACGGAGGATTTTGAAAATGAAAAAGATTATTTTTATTATAACAACAATTTTATCAATGGCGGCGATTACAGCAAACGCCGCACCGGTGCCTTATGAGTGTGTTCCGGTCGGAACAGACGAAGCGGCGGTTATTATAACCGAAAACCTTATAAGCGGCATATTGGACAGCGTTCTTAAAGGCGAAGGCTACGGAACAGCGAGCGCGAGAGCTAACAACGCAATCCGTAAGGCAGTTATAGCAGGCGAAACAAACGGCTATGGCTATGGGATTTTGTCAACCATTTCTCAAAACTCAATCCGTGTTATGCGCGACATATATTTGCGCCCTGAAAAATATGAGCAGATAGAAAATGAGCTGCGTGTTTTGCTTGCCGACATTATTACCGACGCGCAGAATGGCAAGGATTTTAATACGGCTCTTGATGAAGCGCACACAAAAATCTATCAGACGGCAAATCCGAATTATGACCCTGCTGTTGATAAAGTCGGTGATTTCTGTTATTGGAATTTGCCCGCCGTTGATAGCGCATATTACAGCGTGGCAAAAAGGCTGCTGATTGGAGTTTCGGCAGAAAACTAAATATGACCGCGTGGACGGTTAAAACCGCAAAATTGAGCCTTAGAGTATAACTATACGAGCCCCTCATTTTTAGACTTCAAGAATATAGGTTTTATGCGGTTTCCGATACCCTTAAATGGTGACATATAGGATATATCGTTTTGGGCGATATATCCTTTTATGTTACCTTTCATATTCGTGATTTTTCTGCCTACGTCTACGGTCATTATTTTCCGCTTGTTGCCTATTGCTCCGTATTTTGCGTTGGAGTGACGGCTGTTTTTCGCCAAACTCGTCATTTATAGACTTTTCCGCTTCTTTGAGCATATCATAGTTATATTTACTGCCGTATTTATCTTTCATCTGCTCGGACAATTTGCGTCTGTATTTCTCGCGGATATTATACCGTTCCTCTTGCACTGCGTCTGCATTTTCAGGAGCGATATTATTACGGATTTCTACAAACTTGGATTTGTCCGCTTCTTTCTGCTTTATCAATTCCACATTTTGAACGGAAATGTTTTTAATCACGGTATCGTTACGCTCGCGCCTGTACCTCAAATTCTGTATATCCGCTTCTGTTGTACAGCCCATTCTGTGCATAAGCTCGGATTTGTGCTTTGTCAATTTCTTTAAATCGATTTCTGCCGCTGTAATTTGCTCAGACAGATTTTTGTGCTTGAAAATATGTACCGAACCTAAATTTCTCTGCTCCAATTTCAGCTTTTTCAATTCAGCGGCCTTGTTCTTGATTTCACTCTCCGTATCGCCATAATCCCACAAAACAATATCAATCGACGCACTGTTTTGCTGGATTTTTGCGAAAAGATTTTCATTGTAATTTATATCATACTGCGTTCCGACAATTTTATTTCGCAAGGTTTCTAACGTATTAGCAATAAATGAAACGGTATTTTTGACAAGCTTCGTCAACCGTTTTACTTCCGCTTTCAATTCACGAAGCAAACGATTATCCTCTTTAATTTGCCTGTTCAACTCACATCGCTCGGAAACAAAACCGCGCTTTTCCATAATGCGAGCCGACGCGCCTTCGTAAATTGTAGGTTGTTCCTTTATACCGCGCTCCTTAAAGCTGCGACAGTCGATACGCTCATCACGGTTATTCTTTTCAAGTGCAGCATTGACAACATCTTCCCATGCCTTACGCCACTTCAAAAGCTGTTCATCGCTGTTCCATTCGGCGGCAATCGGATTTTGCCTACCATAGCGCGTACTTTTGGGATATTTGCTTGCACGTTCATAATTATATTTTTCGGCTTCGGACGGAGTTAAATATACCTTTTTCTTGCCGACAAAATATTGATACTGCTTCTCCCAGCCGTCAGACTTTGCCGTTTTAAATTCATCAGCGGTAAAGCCGCGTTCCTCATCACTGCGCTTACATAAATATTCTTTTTGCGTTTTAGATTGCCATTTGCCATTATCATCAAGAGGGCGAACGGTCAGCAGAATATGCGCGTGTGGATTGTGTCCGTCCGTATCGTGTATGTTGACATCAGCGCACATTCCTTTATCAACACAATTTTCAGATATGAATTTATGTAATATGCCTTTCCATTCGCTAAGCTGTAATTCAACAGGCAGCGACACAACAAGCTCACGCGATAATCGGCTGTCCTTAGTTTTCTCGGCAGCTTCAACGGCGTTCCATAAGGTTTCACGGTCTTGCCACTCCTGCGGAGCGTTCGGCGGCAAAAATATTTCACTGTAAATATTACCGTGTTTTCTTGAATAATTGTGCGTCAGACCGTCGTAGTCATTGTAAATTTGCGAACACGAAGCATAAGCGGCAGCGGCGACAACTGAACGCCCCGCTCCGCGTGTAATCATTTTAGCTTCAAAGTGATAAATTGCCATAGCATTTTTCCTTTCCGTCTGCCGAGCAGACTAAAATTTTGCTTCTTTTCTAAAAAGAAGATAGGCGGTAGCCTATAATACGAAAACTATCCAGTGAATAGTTTTCGTATAAATCCCGACACGGTATGAAAATACCGTATGTATCAAGCGGCAATTGATACATTGTTTTGTTATAAACAAAACCGTCGGGATTTACAGACAATTACGCTATGCGTGATTGTCTGCGCTCTCCGCGTAGGAGCAAGCAACTGCCGTAGGCAGTACCACCGCCGACTTTGTCGGTGGTGAGTAAGCGCGCTCTTGCAGAGAAAAGGTGGGCGTTTTGAGTACCCAAAACGCCCGTAAGATTAGTTTTTAATGAGATTGGAAAGATAAATTTTTAACTCTTCCTCGCTCATTTCCTTTGTGTCGGGAAACATACTTTCCAATGCCGCGCCATGCACGATAAGCCTGTGCGTGCGAGCCTTACGCTCCTTCACGCGGTCACGCATTTGGGCTTCTTCAAGCCTGTGCTTCGCCTGTTCAAGTTTCTTTTCATTTTCTGTCATTTTACGCACTCCTTTCAATTTTCTGTTCGTTTGTGATACGTCCTTCAAGCATTTTAAGCAATAACTTCTCAGCGGTAACTTTTGTATCTGCGTTTCCAAATGATGAAACAACAAAAGTTACATTGCCGATTTTCTGTTCGTACGGCTCTGCAAGCGGACTGAATTTTGTGTTCATACGCTATCCTCCTTTCCTGTAAATTCATTTTAAGTTTACAGGAAACGGCGCGAAAACACATTGAACGAAAATTGAGCGTAAATTGACTGATTTACAAATTAAAAAAAGGTTGTCACTTTAAAATGACTAAAATAACGACTTTGAGCTATAAACGCATTGACATTTTCTATGTTTTACGGTAAAATTTATATATGATTGTGAAAGTATTGTGAACGTCTTAAAGTCGAAAGACTACCCTAAATTTATCTGTGGGAGGTGTTTGCGTGTGTAATGAAAAGGATAACATAAAAGATGAAGATATGCTTCTATTTATCAAAGTAAAGGAACGTATGTTACAGATGTGTGAAAAATATCCTGACATTATGGAGTTTCGGCTTTTCAAAGAAAAACTGGAGCAGTCGAAATCTTTTAAAGATTTATCAAAAAAGTTATAAATTTATATTTTTTTGCCTTGAAATCACTCTATCAGAAATATACTGTGTGTTTTAAGTTGTTCATTTTTCAATCTAAAAGTGTTATAATATGATTGAAAGGTTGTGATTAAATGAACAACAAATACCGGTATGATTTTGCTCTTGCAGGAAAACGCATTGCAACGGCGCGCAAGCTCGCGGGAATGACGCAGGAACAGGTTGCGCGTCAATTAAAAGTCGGAGTAAATCATTTGTCGCAGATAGAACGAGGCACGGGCGGTATTGCTATAGGTACGCTTATAGAGCTTGCCAAAATATTAAATATTTCATTGGATTATATTGTGTTCGGTGAAGATTTTAGAAGCACTCCGTTGAACGCAAAAATCCATAAGATACTGCCGCAGCAGAAATTGTATCTTGAGGAAATGATAAATAATTTTATAGATTGTTGCTTGGACAAAAAATGTTTCCCGACGCAAGAAATTAATACAGTTGAAAAGAAAATAGTTGATAATAAAACAGAATAAATTTATAACAAACGATATTTTGAGAGTGGGATGATATGATGACATTGCACATAGCCCTATGCGATGATGATAACTATGCGTTGAAAAGCGAATTGACGCTTATTGATGAAGTGTTGAACGAAAAAGGAATACAACATAGTATTGATGCTTTCAACTCTCCAGGAGAGCTGTTAAAGTCCGATACTGTGTATAATATTGTGTTTTTGGATATTGAAATGGACGAAATGAGCGGGATTAAAGCGGCTGAGCGTATCAGGAGCGCAAATAAGAGCTGCCTGTTATTTTTCGTGACTAATTATGAAAAATACCTTGACGATGTGCTTAATCAACACGCCTTTAGGTTTTGGACGAAGCCGATAGATAAGGGCAGGCTAATTAAGGGAATTGACTCCGCTCTGAATGAGCTGTACAAAGAAAAGCAATTTATTGATATAACCGTAAATAACGAAAAAACGCAAGTATTTATAAATAATATAATTTACATATTCGTTCAAAACAAGAAAACACATATAATTACAACGAAGGGCGAAATCGTAGCTAATGCCACATATCAAAGTATTTTTGAACAACTAAAAAAATATGAGTTTTTCTTTGAACCCCATAGAGGGTACTGTGTAAATTTCAGTTATATACGAAATTACGATAAAGATAAAATTTACTGTCCGTATAAATCTGAAAATTATGAAATATATCTATCCCGCCGCAAACAGGAGGAATTTCAAAGAAAATTCGTTAAATGGATTGGAGAGGAATAATGCGAATTGATTTAGGCTTAATATTGGCAATGATACTGGAATTTATATTCTTTATCTATTATGCCGACACTTTATTTTACAGAAAACGAAATAAATATATTTGTTATGCGATAATTGGATTGGGATATATACTTCATCTTACCGTTTGTATGTTTGGCAATGTGATTGCCAATACAATAACGGCAGTTATAATTCATTTTGTATGTTTTAAACTATGCTATTATATAAGCAATAAAAGTGCTGCATTTCAAAGTGTGCTGCTTGACGCAATGAATGCAGCGAGCGAGTATATAATTATATTTATACCTTTTTTGAATATTGACCCTATTCAATCTTTGTTAATGACTTCTCAGAAGTCTTTTATACTTACGCTGGCAAGTAAGATTTTATATTTGATTGGTATAATGTTAATAAGCAAATTGTTTAAAGAAAAACAAAAAAATGAGCAAAATGTATCAATGGGACTTCTGGCTATTCCTATTCTTACAGTTATTATTATAATGCTCATGATTAAAATAAGTACAACTTCAAGCTTATTGTCTTTGATATGCTTGATGCTAATAATAATGAACATAATTGTATTTGCGGTAAATCAAAAATTAATGATTATGGAAACAGAAAAAGCAGATTTAGAAGTGCGGCAACGAAGAGAAAAGTTTGATTACGACGAATACATGATGTTGAAGGAAGCCCAGCAGCAGACGGCTATACTCAATCACGATCTTAAAGCGCATATCGATACTTTAAGCACTTTGATAGGAGCAGATAATGAAGCGGCACAGGAATATATAAAATCTATGTCAGTCGGAATTAGCAAATCGCAATTTATAGAATATTCGGATAATAAAATCTTAAATGTTCTTTTATCAAAGAAGAAAGAGGAATGTCAAAATAAAGGTATACAATTTTTTATAGACCCCATACAGGCTCGTTTACAATTTTTGGGCGATATGGACACGGTCACGATATTTTCTAATTTGATAAATAATGCAATGGAAAGCTGCATTAAATCGAAAGACAAAAAGATTTATCTGAATATACATACGGCAAATGAAAATTTTGCGGTTATCAAAATGGAAAATACTTCTGATACAAAGCCTATTGTGATAAACGGAAGATTAAAAACCCACAAGGATAATTCAAAGCTTCACGGTATAGGAATGAACAGTATCATGCGCGCGTTGAACGCGTATAACGGATCTTTGACGTGGGAATACAACGAGCCTGAAAAAGTATTCTCGACAAAAATTATAATCAAAAATTTAACCGTTTAGGCAAATATACGACCGTTCGGGCAAAATCTATTGACTAAAAAACATTTTTTTATTAAAATGTTTTTATCAAAAAAATAAAAGGAGGTTTTTATTATGCTACGAAGTTTTGCAAAGGAAGTATACGGAAAAGGATTTATTTTAGCAATGCGCGCATTGCCGATTATAATACCTGTGCTTCTGATATTGCACACAAATTCAACCGCCAGTACCATGAATGGACAGCCTACTCCGCCTGACAGCATAAAAAAATACAGGAAGTTTTAAGCTATGATACAATCAATATCCGATAAGATAGTACAGCACGCAATCAGAAATGAATATATTAAGCAGGAACAGCGTGACGAGTATGTATACGCGCTGAATATGCTTCTTAATATACTAATTACGGATGCTACTATGCTATGTATAGGATTTCTAATGGGTATGATATGGGAGTGTATTATATTTTGGTTAATATATAAGGTTTTGCGTAAATACTGTGGTGGATTTCATTTCGGTACATCATGGAAATGCTACTTATCATCTTGTATCATGTGCCCGGCGGTATTAGCAGCTATAAGATATGTTCCATATGATAAAGCTATATGGGGCGTTCTCACGGCAGCAATGGCGGCGGCTCTGTTTATTCTTTCACCGGTAGCTGCCGAAAACAAGCCACTTGACGAAAAGGAAAAACAAGTTTTCGGTAGTATTGCGAAGGTTTTAGTGATTATGATTATGATATGTTGGTGTATTGCAACTCTGATTTTACATAATGAAGCACTTTCAAAAATTATATCATTGAGTATATTCAGCGTCACCGCATTTGTCATAGCGGGTAAAATTCATTTAACTGTACTTAGGCACAAATGACAAAAAGCTCTTATCCGTTTCGGATAGGAGCTTTTTGTTATGAAAATTTAACCGTTTGGGCAAATATACGACCGTTCAGGCAAAACCTATTGACTTTGTAATTTTCCTGTCGTATAATGCGATTGTAAGCAAAAACATCTTGGATATATACCTAATCACAATCTTTCACAATATGTATTCAATTTCACAGGTATATGTCGTAACTGGGTTTGATTACAAATGAAGCGGAGTATTATACAACATAACAGTAATTAAAAATTAAATATGCGCGATAGCCGCTTTTCACAATATCAGTTTAATGAGCTTATCGTAAAGGATCCAGTCCTACTGTGTTGGATATTGAATGGAAAAGTACATATCACTTGCCA
>JAUNPN010000127.1 GCA_030536655.1 bacterium
TGCAAGTTCAATGCGTGCTAAGCCGTTAGGCGTTAATTAATCAGTGGTTCCTTAGTAAAGCCGCTTTGCAAAATGGTTCTGCACCCTTGCAAAACGGCTTTAATTTCAATTATTTTGTATACTTATCAACGATTTCCTGATACTTGCCGTTTTCCTTAATATTCTTAAGACCCGCGTCAAACATTTCAAGGAGTTCACTGTTCTTGTCCTTTGAAACCGCAAAACCGTATGATGAGCCTGCTGCCGTAGCTCCCTCAGGAATTTCAAGCTTTGCGCCCTGCTGTACATTGTATGCCATTACCGGGTAATCCTCGAAGCATGCTACAGTATTTCCTGTTATAACATCCTGATACATCGTCGGCGAATCCTTAAATTCCGTTATGTTAAGGCTGTATTCGTCTGCAATTGACTTTGCATAATCGGCACCGTTTGTAGCAGTCTTAACCGCAACCTTCTTTCCCTTCAAATCCTCAAAGGTCTTGATATCCGAGCCGGGAGCTACAGCAATAGTAACATCCGCATCATAATACGGCTCTGAGAAATCAAAATTATTCTTACGTTCTTCTGTAATAGACATTCCTGCAATCATACCGTCTGCCTGACCGGACTGGACCGCCGCAAGAGCCGCGTCAAATCCGAGAGAATTCAGCTCATAATCAAAGCCCTGATCCTCGGCAATCGCAGCAAGAATATCAACATCAATACCTACAAACTGCTGACTTGCATTTGTAAATTCAAACGGCGGAAATGCAGTATCCGTTGCAATTACATACTTCTTTGAAGCGTTTGACGCATTATCCTGCGCCGGTTCGGAACCGCAGCCTGCAAGCATTGAAGCCGCTGCCGCAAATGCAATCGCACCTGCAAAAATCTTTTTCATCTTCATGATAAATACCTCCAATTCTATCTATGGATTTCCCCGCGCTGCCCAAAGCCGTTTATATGATAAGCACGCGAAGTATCCATTAATTTTCGGCAGAAACCTTCTGCCATAATATAATTTTACTATTATATTTTATCACTTTTTCCGCTTATTGTCAATACCCACATTTTTTTGAACAGCAAACAAATTGTTAACAACGGATTATCTCAGAAAATAAATTTTTCAAAAAAGTCTTGACAAATCACCTTTACTGTTATATAATTAAGTTACTACAAATCGTAGTAACTTAATCGATTAAAAATTTATTACGGAAGCAGTGATTAACCGATCGGCATTGAATCAGTGTTTCCGGCAAAAGGAAGTGCTTCAAAAAATGAACAAAATATCACAAGCTGAGCTTGAAATTATGAACATCATATGGCATAACGAGCAGCCGATAACGGTGTCTGCAATTATCGGACTTATGCCCGATACAAAATCGCGGAAATATACTACAATCGCCACATTCGTGAACCGCCTGAAGGATAAAGGCTTTCTGACAAGCCGCAAATCCGGTGCTGTAAACGAATACTTCGCGGCAATTTCCGAAGATGAATTCCGGCGCGCGGAAGCCAGGGATTTTGTCGATTCGGTCTATAACGGCTCCTCCAAGGGACTGATTGCCGCGCTTTGCTCCGACAAGCTTTCTGATGATGATTTCAACGAGCTGATGGAATGGATTGAAGGGAAAAATATATGATAATTCTTACTTTAACCATCGCGGGAAGCGTGTCGTTTGCTTTGGTTTACCTGATAAGCCGCCTGCTCGCTTCATCACTTTCACACAAGCTGCGCTATTATGCGCTTCTGGTTCCGGTACTGCTGTTTCTCGTTCCCGTTGTCTCCTGCTTTTCGGTAACGGTTACAAAAACTCCGTATCTGCCGGAGCCGGAACCTATAGTTCTTACAACAACCGCGCCTGCGTCAATCGATGCAGTTCCGGCGGCGGCTGATGAAACCTCCGCTGCTGCCGGCACAGACATAATACAGGGCACCGTAAATGATACATTCTATGCTTCAAATACGCGCAGACTGTATCTCTCTCCCGCCTTGCTGCTGAACATAATATGGCTGCTCGGTGCTGCCGCCGTGCTTTCCGTCTGCATTTACCGCAGAATACGCTTCTGCCGCGGGCTGAAAAAAGCTGCTGTAAACGCTGACAAAACAATCACAGAGCATTACGCGCACATATGCCGTGCTATGTCCGTAAAGCATCCGCCGGAGCTGAAAAGACTGGACACACAGATTACTCCGTTTATTACCGGAACCTTCCGCCCGCAGATTATTGTACCCGCCTCGCTCAAAGTGGAGCACGCAGACTGCGTTCTCCGGCATGAGCTTATGCATTACAAGCGGCGCGATTTATGGTTTAAGCAGCTGACTGAACTTGTCTGCATTCTGCATTGGTTCAATCCGGCTGCATATCTTCTCCGCCGCTGCGCGGAGCAGGAAATGGAGCTGTCTTGTGACGAAAGTGTTTCCGCCGCTATGGCGCAGACGGAGAGAGTTCTCTACAGCAAATCGATTCTTATGCTCATGCACGCTCAATCGTATCAATATTCCGCCGCACTTTCGGAAAGCTCCGAAAACATACGGCAGAGACTGGAGGTCATTATGCAGAACAATAACTATTCAAAAATCACCGCCGCACTTACTGCGGCAGCCATGCTGACAATCAGCCTTGTTTCCGCTTCGGCGGCAGGCAATATCAGCAGTAAGTCGGAAAACGGAGTTTACAGCATTACCGATACCGCTACGGTTTATTTCCACAAGGCGGATTCACAATCGGAGCTGATTGCAGGAAAAGGACTTGGCGAACGTAAGGTCACGCTTGTCAACACTCCGTTCTATAAGAGCTTTCATGCTGAAATTAACGCTGATAAATTTTATCCTGAAATAAAGCTTAACGAGGATGAAGCGGCTCCGTCAGGACAGGCGGTTATAGCGGGCAGCAACGGCAGCTATACCGTTGACTCTGACGTCGAGACCGCGGCAACGTTTGAGGTTACCATGAAGAGCCTTTCAAACACCGTTGACCACGGAAGAACATGGGTAGGAAGCTTCACCTTAACAGAAAACGGCGTTGCAGCGTTTGACGATATACCCGGAACGCTAACAAATATCCCCGGAGCGCAGACTGATTTGTGCGACCTCAACCTGGATTTGCCCGACAATTTCAGCTTTAATATGAGTTCGATGAATTTTGATTTAGAGGGCGAAACAGCAGTCAACAGCGATTATTACGAGGAAATGACGGAGCAGGATATGTCTGAGGGTACTTATTACAGACGTCAGGATGAGGACGGCAGCTACGGCGGTTACATTCATTCTCCCGTAAGATACGACGAGAACAAGGGGCTGATTTCCAATCTTTGGCTTAAATGCGGCGAATATGAAATCTCAGCTTCTCTTAACGAGCGTTATTCAATAAACGGCGATACCGCCTCCGGCATATTCCTTTTAAAGAAAAGCATAACCCCCATAGACGAGGTACGCGGAACATTGACCGGCTTTAACGGCGCTCCCGGAGAAAAAATGACCTTCCGCTCCGACGACGGAAGCATAACGGCCGACGCTTTGCTTACCGAAACGCCAAACGATTTGCAAAATCCATCGATTGAAGAGCGTTCTTTCTGGGGATACCATGTTATATCTGACGAATATACGAATGAAAGTGATTTGGAAAACAACAGTTTTGCAGAAGAAGCGGAAATTGCCGAATCAAACCGACCCATGCGGCTTTCGGATTTCCCGTTTGATATTCGGCTGAGTGAGGACAGGCAGAGCGTTACGCTTACTCAAAAGCCCGGTCATAACTTTGAAGGCTGGATGGCTTCCATGGCGACATATAACTCAATGTACCGATGGAATATTTTTGAAAGACGCCGTCTTGCCGAACACGGAAGTACGATTACCTTCCCGGTGTACAACAACGGCTGCCGCCATTATCTGAACTTTTCCGGCTACAACACCGCAAACGGTGCCGAGGTTATTGACTGCGAGCTGCAATTTCAGCTTAATAACAACGAGCTTGTATTCCTGCAGTTAACCGGAGGGCATTTTCTTAACACCAAATACAAGGGCGAAGCTGCTCTTGAGCGTCTTATGAACCACCCTAACACCGCTTATTCGGTAAGCTATGCCGCTACGGGCAAAGAATAAAAAACAAGCCGTGTGGTTTCCGCTATACGCGTTTAATGCGCAGCGGAGCCGCACGGCTCTTTTTGTGTTTCAGATTTTTTACTTCAACCTGCCTGAAAGCTCTCTCATCTTATCTCTCAGCTCTGCAGCACGCTCAAATTCAAGATTTTCCGCCGCCTTAAGCATTTCAATCCTATATCCCTCGATCATCTTCTGAATATCGCCCGCTGTCAGCTGCTTCTTATGCTCGCTCTCAACCGGCTTCATTGATTCAATTACGTCACGAACCTCTTTCTTGATTGTCTGAGGTATGATTCCATGCTCCTCGTTATACTTCTGCTGTATCGAACGACGCCTTGCCGTTTCGTCCATAGCACGCTTCATTGAGCCTGTTATCGTGTCGGCATACAGAATTACCTGTCCCTCGCTGTTTCTTGCCGCTCGTCCTATCGTCTGTATCAGCGACATTTCACTTCTGAGGAATCCTTCCTTATCCGCATCAAGAATTGCAACAAGCGCAACCTCCGGTATATCCAGACCTTCTCTCAAAAGATTTATTCCGACAAGAACGTCATATTCTCCAAGCCTTAAATCCTTGATTATTTCCGCTCTTTCAATCGTTGTTACATCGGAGTGCATATAGGTTACCTTTATACCCACACCCTTCATGTATTCGGTCAAATCCTCCGCCATCTTTTTTGTGAGCGTTGTTACAAGCGTTCTGAAGCCCTTTTCGGTACGTTTCTGTATTTCTCCGAGCAGGTCGTCAATTTGATGCTCCGTCGGCTTCACAATAATTTCCGGGTCTAACAAGCCTGTAGGTCTTATAACCTGCTCCGCCGTTACGGACGAATGCTCCGCTTCATATACGGACGGAGTTGCGGAGGTGAAAATCACTTGATTAAGCCTTTGCTCAAATTCCTCGAATTTCAGCGGTCTGTTGTCCGCCGCGCTCGGCAGACGGAAACCGTATTTTATAAGAGTTTCCTTTCTCGCCCTGTCACCGTTGTACATTCCCCTGACCTGCGGTATGGTTACGTGTGACTCGTCAATTATCATAAGATAATCCTCCGGGAAATAATCAAGCAGCGTAAACGGAGCGCTTCCCGCCTCCCTGCCGCTGATATGCCTTGAATAGTTTTCAATTCCCTGACAGAAGCCTATCTCCTGCATCATTTCCAAATCATACCGGGTACGCTGCTCTATCCTCTGCGCCTCAACAAGCATATCCCGTTCCTTAAAATACTGTACCTGCGCCTCCATCTCCAATTCAATCGCCGCCATAGCCATAGCCATCTTATCCGATGTTGTTACATAATGCGATGCCGGAGTTATGAGCGCGTGCTGACGTATTCCGACAATCTCGCCGGTTACTACATTGACCTCACATATACGGTCAATCTCATCGCCGAAAAATTCAACACGTATTGCATTTTCACCGTTATTGGACGGAAATATTTCCACCACATCGCCGCGTACTCTGAACTTGTTTCTGACAAAATTTATATCGTTTCTCTCGTACTGCATAGAAACAAGCTTTGTCAGAATTTCGTCGCGTTCCCTTACCATACCCACTCTCAGGCTGAGCATGAGATTCTTGTAGTCCTCCGGGTCACCCAAACCATAGATACAGGAAACCGACGATACAATAAGCACATCATTACGTTCCATCAAGGCAAAGGTTGCACTGTGACGCAGCTTGTCCAGTTCCTCATTTGTCATGGAGTTTTTTTCTATAAACGTGTCCGTCTGAGGAATATATGCCTCAGGCTGATAATAGTCGTAATACGATACGAAAAATTCAACACAGTTATCCGGAAAAAACTCCTTGAACTCGCTGCATAGCTGAGCGGCAAGCGTTTTATTATGCGCAAGAACAATTGTAGGCTTTTGAACGCGTTCAATAATATTCGCCATTGTGAAGGTTTTTCCCGAACCGGTTACGCCTAAAAGCGTCTGGAATTTTTCACCGTTTTTTATACCCTCGACAAGCTTTTCAATCGCCTGCGGCTGATCTCCCGTAGGCTTAAACGGCGCATGAATTTTAAATTCAGGCATAACTGTTTCCCTCCCGTAAGGTTACGGAAACACTGATTAAAGGCATTCTCTAAACTGCTTCCTTTTAATCAGTGTTTCCATAAAGAACTATATATATTTAATTAGGGTTCCTTAAATATGTGTATTCAATCAATTAGGATTTATCAAGATAAAAACAACTCCATTTCGTTGTCTTTCTTTATAAACCCTCGTTTAGCATATATTTTTTCCCCTTGCTCACTGCCATTGAGCCATAGTCTTTTTATGTTATTTTTTTTAGCATATTCTATAATTTCATCTAAAATCTGATTTGCAAATCCATACTTTCTAAAATGCGGCATAGTGTATATATTCAATATATATCCCTCTAATCCGATTAAATTTTCTTCGTATGGAATACGAGTAAATAAGCATAGAGAGCCTACTGCAACAAGCTTGTTTGCCTGCAATATTCCCCAACTCATTAAATCTTTATTTATATGCGATAAGAAGTATTGTTTTGTTGCGGATTTTAATTTGTCAATATTAGTTTCATTATTGACCTCACCTAATTCCTCAAACAACTCTATTCTTAAACGCCAAAAATCATCTACTGATTTCTCATCTAACCTCAAAATATTATTTCTCATAATATAAAAAACAATATCCCCCTTATAAAAACAAGTTTATAATCTCGTATGATATATCATAAAATTTCCAAACAGAAAAATGTTTATTTAAAAATATATATAATTATTTTTTCAGATTTTTTACATATATATGCACGCGTCTTGCATTTACAGAGGTGTACTTTTCCACATTATCCCTTATAGCGTGCTGCACATTTCTTCCGACCTCGTTTATATTTACTCCGTACCTCAGAATCAGAGTTGTATCAATATGCACTCCGTGCTTTGTCTTTCTGAGATTGATATTATGCACCTTCACAACACCGTCAATACTCCTTGCTTCATGTGCCGCAATATCGACTATTACGCTGTCCGAAATAGTGTAATCGCCCATATAGCTGAAGGTCGGGCGCACGATTGACTTTTCATTCTCCGTAACATCCCCACTGTTATCAAGATTCCTCTGAAAATGACGCAGCGGATGCAGAAAATATCCGGAAAACTGCTGCTTTATTTCGAAGGTTGGAACAGGAATTACGTGCTGTCCCTTTTCCATACGCATTGACTTAGCAAGCTTCATTTCATCGCTTGTCGCAATTTCATCAATATATACAGTATGTTCAATCGGTCCTATTCCTATGTTGGCAGCAATTTTTTCCACCATTCCGTCCGAGGTGCCTAAAATCATAAGGCAGCTTATATTATTTTCCCTAAGCGCTTTTCTGACCTCAACGCACTGCTGAGGCTTCATAAACAGCGCATGCTTTACCGAGGCAATTCTCGTCGGCTGATTTTTTGCCGATGAGCCTGCAAGCAGTCTGCCGTTGGAAATAAGTATCCCGTCGTCAATAATTGCATCGGCGCCGTACTGCTTGGAAACGATGACCGAGCGATAGCTTTTTCCCGTTCCGCTCGGTCCTACAAAGGCTATTACTTTCATATTCAATTACCTTTTCTCTTAATCTCGTATGACAAAAACATTAATGGATCCGAAAGATGAACATTGGATACCGCAATATCATTCGGAAGCTTCAGTTCTGTATATGAGAAATTCATAAGTCCCTTTACACCTGCTGCCGCAAGGCGCTCCGCCGCGCTCTGCACCGCAGCTTTCGGCAGCGTTAGGATTGCAATATCAACACGATTTTCTGCTATAAAATGCTCAAGCTCATCGATTGACATTACTTTAATTCCGTTTATTGACGAGCCTATTATCCTCCTGTCATTATCAAAAATTCCGACAAGGCGGAAGCCTCTCTTTTCAAAGGTATCATGATTCGCAAGCGCGCGTCCGAGGTTTCCGGCACCGAGAATAATCATTGTATCTCCGTCATTAAGACCCAGAATATCGCCGATTTCTTTATATAATATTTCAACGTTATATCCATAACCCTGCTGACCGAAGCCGCCGAAATAGTTAAAATCCTGTCTGATTTGAGATGCAGTTACATTCATCTTCTGGCTCAGAGCATTTGATGAAATTCTTGTAGTTCCCTGCTTCATAAGCTCGCCGAGATAACGGTAATACCGCGGAAGGCGGCGTATAACTACGGACGGAACCTTTTTTTCGTTCTCATTCATTATTCTTTCCCTTCATAACTATGCCGTATAATTTACATTCTCATAAATTAGTTCTAACTTTATTATAACATATGTAAAGGTTTTTGTCAATCTTTTATCAATCTTTTTATTTGTCTTTATTGTAATTACGCACGAAAATCTGCATACATTCCGATAATTAGAATAATCTGACCGGATGCCTTGCTTTGCAAGTCATAGGTGATCTGTTTACAGCTCACCGCAGCAGAAAAAAAATCCGGCTTTGCAATATACACTTCTTTAATTACGGATATACTCTTATAAGGTGTTTTTTAATAAATATTTTATTAAAAATAAACTTTTACCGTTCACAAATCCGACCTTCCCGCATAGTATAATATAAGGAAGCGCCCAGCAAACAACAGCGCATACAATAAAAGGAGGTACTGCTATGTCTGACAACAAACTCAATGAGCTGTTAAAAAGCTTTAATGCAAATCAGCTCAGAGAAATAAATCAATTTCTTAATTCAGCGAAGGGTACACAGCTTAAAAGCAAGCTTTCATCCTCTGATAAGGATAAACTGCTCAAGCAGTTTTCACGTCTTAACACCGGCGAAGCAAAGCGCAAAATCAAGAATATGAGCGCTGACGAGCTTGCCGCTCTTATAAAAAAGCTGTGAGGTGACGTGCAATGGCTGACGCAATGGATACCCTTAAGGAAATTCTCGGTGATGACGCAGAGGATAAGATAAAGGGAGTAATGAGTACGCTGTCAGGATCCTCCGGCGAGGGGAACGAAGCCTCTGACAACAGCGATTTCAGCTCGGATATAAAGGCTCTGATGGATAAGCTCGGCAGTCCACGCTCCGACCCGCGGGCAAACCTTTTGCTTTCGCTGCGTCCCTACATGAGTGAAGGACGAAAAAAATCCATAGACGGCGCTGTCCGGCTTTTAAATCTGAGCAAGCTGTCCGGCTTAATGAAAAATATCTGAGGTAAATGCCCATGTACAAAACCTATCACTACGACAATATGCCGATAATGCGCGGCAATCCGATGGGCAGCTCCGGCATTCCGCCGAAGCAGCCGCTGCCCGAAAGGCAGCCTAAACAGCCGGCGCCGCCGACGGAGCAGTCTGCTCCGCCGGCACAGCCCGTTAAACGCGAAACACTGCCCGACGGCGGAGGCATATTACATAATTTTTTCGGTAATCTGAATAATGACGATATTATCCTGCTTGTCATAATTTTTATACTTCTGCTTGACGACTGCGAGGATAAGCTGCTTTTGGCAGCTCTGGGATTTATTTTCTTCTCAGGACTCGGCGAGAAATAAGGACGTATATTTTTCCGCAGACGGTAAATACTAACAGCGGTGATATATTATGAGAAGAACTCCGAATTTTTTTAAATGTACCGAATGCAGCACGCTTGTGGAAGCTCTGAATCCGCAGTGCTGCGATGAGATGAGTTGCTGCGGCAAGCCTATGGAAAAGCTTCATCCAAACTTGTCCGGCGAGCTTTCTGTCAAGCACCTTCCGGTTATAAAACGCAGCGGCTCGACGCTGACGGTCTGCGTTGGAAGGATACTGCATCCCATGACAAGCGAACACTGCATAAAATGGATTGAGCTTGTCGGAAACGGCTTTGAAAAGCGAATAAATTTAAAATGCGGTGACGACCCCATTGTTACCTTCCACATAAGCGAACATGAGCGTGCCTTGTCAGTATATGCATATTGTAATATACACGGATTGTGGCGCAGCTCGCTTGAAATATAAGGTCAAAAGTAAAGCAGTGGTTTGTTATTATCCGGCAAAACCCATTTTTGTCACATAACAGCATAAAGGTATAAAAAGTTCCGTTTTCTGACCGGAACTTTTTATTTTCAGCGAATTTTTAGGAAGCACTGATTAAATATAGTACGCAGTGAACACAGTCAGATTTTTCG
>JAUNPN010000007.1 GCA_030536655.1 bacterium
GAAGTGTATTCATATCGGTTTTCCGGAGCTTCATCAGTGCTATTTTCATCATATATATTATTTTCGGGATTTTCAGTTATGTCTGAACTATGTATTTCCGTATCATTGGGAATGTGTTCGTTGGCGCTGCTGCTTTTTGTACTGTTTTCGTTCATTTCAGACCTCCTGTATACAGATATAGTAAATATAAAATAATTATATCATATTTGAGCAAAAAAAGCAATATATTATTGAAAAAATAAATATATCGTGCTATAATTGTGTTACAGTTCATATTAACAGTAAAGCGGGTAAGGCTTATGAAGATATATTTGGATAACGCTTCAACCTCATTTCCGAAGGCTCCGGGCTTGGGAAAGGCGGTCGGCAATTTTATAGAAAATAACGGAATAAATATAAAACGGGGAACGGCGGACGGATATGAAGCCGGGACAGTGGTTTCTGAAACACGCGGGCTTATTTGCCGGTTATTTCATTGCAGCGTGCCGGAACGGGCTATATTTACCTCAGGCGCGACAGCCTCGGTAAATATGCTGCTGCGAGGATTGTTAAAGGACGGCGGACATATTGTAATAAGCTCAATGGAGCATCATGCGGTTATGCGTCCGCTTAAGCTGCTTGAAGCGGAAGGTGTAACCTATACCGCAGTTCAGGCTGATAAGGAAGGCAATGTTAAGGCTTCTGACTTCGAAGCGGCAATAACACCTGAAACTAAGCTTATTTTTGTAACTCATGCGTCAAATGTATGCGGTACGGTGCTTCCGGCAGAAGAAATCGGAGAGATTGCACGTAAGCACGGTATATATTTTGCTCTTGACAGTGCACAGAGCGCGGGAATATTGGATATAGATGCAGCAAAAACGGATTTTTTTGTGTTTTCCGGACACAAGGGCTTAATGGGACCTCAGGGAACGGGCGGATTTATTTTATCCGAGCGGCTTGCGGAGCAGCTATGCCCGCATTTTGCCGGAGGTACAGGAAGCTATTCGCACAGCTATAATATGCCGGAACAGCTTCCGGATAGATTTGAAGCGGGAACCCTTAATATTCCCGGAATAGCCGGGCTTAATCATTCACTTAAATATATATTGAATGAGAGCATACAGAAAATAAGGCGGCAGGAACGGGAAAGAACAGAGCAACTGCTTGAAGGACTGAAAAATATGCCGGTAAGGATAATAGGAAGGAAGGACACTAAGAACAGAACAGGAGTTGTATCATTTATTGCGCCGTATTCCGACAACGGGATTTTAGCGGAAAGGCTGAGTGAGCGCGGAATAGCGCTGAGATATGGACTGCACTGCTCGCCGTCAGCCCATGAAACACTCGGTACTCTCAGAACCGGAACAATACGATTGTCTGTCGGATATTTTATATCCGAAACAGATGTTGATTATGCTTTGAAAGCAATATATGAGCTTGTGTAGAGTAAAATAAAAGTATTGACAAATGCAGAAAATGGTGTTATAATAAATGCTGTGATAAGCTGATTGTAACAATAATGCGTGTGTAGCTCAGTTGGATAGAGCACAAGATTCCGATTCTTGGTGCCGCGGGTTCGAATCCTGTCACGCGCACTCAGCCTTAAATCCCATGAGTAACAGCTTATGGGATTTTTTTCTTTTACCAAATTGTAAATTTTGAAAAAAATTGCTGTTTTGTGTTGCAATTTATGCAGTTTTGATATATACTTTATAAGGAGCAGAAAGAATAGGCGTTAATGGGGGGATACAATGTTCGGCTACGTTACAGTGTATGAAAAACTGGTAAGCGAAGCGGATTTTGCGGTTTTTAAGGAATATTACTGCGGATTGTGCAAGGCTATGGGAAGATGCTGCTCACAGCTGACGCGCCTTGGTTTGAGCTATGATATAACCTTTCTCGCACTTGTACTCTCGTCGCTTATTGACGCGGATTCGGAAAAAGAGCATAAAAGCTGTATAGCGCATCCCTTCAGAAAGCGTGATTATATTGTAAATGATGCGGCGGTTGATTATGCCGCAGATATGGGAGTGTTGCTTGATTACTACAAGCTGCTTGATGATTGGAAGGATGAGCGCAGCATAAAAGCTTTGGCAGGGCTTCTGCTGTTTCGGCTCGGCAAAAACAGGGCATTTGCAAGAAACAGGGAAAAAAGTCTGCTGATTAACGAATATCTGAAAAAGCTCAGCGTGCTTGAAGCGGCGGAAAGCGATTCGATAGACGAATGTGCCGACTGCTTTGCAAAAATTCTTGAAGCACTGTTTACACCGGAGTTTATAACCGATGAAACACAGATAAAGGTACTTAAATGGTTCGGCTATAACATTGGACGCTGGATTTATGTTATCGATGCTTTAAACGATATGGAAAAGGATTATAAAAGCCGACAATATAATCCGTTTAACGCGGCATTCGAAGGCGGAGATTATAAGGAATATGCAAAAAAGCTCCGCTCCGAAAAGAATTTTACTCTGACGTATACCTTAAGCAATGCCGCAGCTGCGTTTGATTTGCTTGATATAAAGCGAAATAAATCCCTTATTGAGGGAATTATATACGATTGCCTGAAAACAAAACAATTACAGATTTTAAACAGCGGGGAACAGAATAAGAAAACAAAAGCCCTGCCGAAAGGAAAAGATAATGAACCCATATGAGGTATTGGGTGTAGAGCCGGGCGCGGACGAAGAAACCGTCAAAAAGGCATACCGACGTCTTGCAAAAAAGTATCACCCGGACAGATACGCCAACAGTCCGATGCAGGAAACTGCGGCGGAAAAAATGAAACAGATTAACGAAGCCTATGACATGATAACAAAGGGGCATACTTCCGGCAGCGGAGGGAACAGCACCGGCAGTTACGGAGGCAGTTATAATACGGGCGGCTACAATACGGGCGGGAACGGCTCCGGCGGCTATCAGTACGGTTTTGCACCAAGCTTTCAAGCGGTGCGTATGCTTATAAGCATGGGACAGTACGATGCGGCATTGGGGATGCTGAACTCGCTTCCTCAGGAGGCGGAGTGGTATTATTTGCGCGGATTAATAAGCTTAAGACGTGGATTTTATGATCAGGCATATGCTGATTTGGAAAAAGCCTCGCGTATGGAGCCGTCAAATGTAGAATACCGTTCCGCAATAGAGAATATGAAAAACAGAAACACAACATATACCAATACAGGAAGCTATTCAAGCAACTGCTGTGATTGTATTCCTTGTATGTGCATTCCGTGCATTTGTCCTTGTGACTGCGGCGGATGTTGTTGCTAAAGATTGTAGATTGAAAGGAAAAATAAATGTCAAATAAACAGGAACATATTACCTCAATAGGCGGTCAGGCCGTTATGGAGGGAGTAATGATGAGAGGACCGTATAAAACGGTTACTGCTGTCAGAAAATCAGACGGTGAAATAGTTAAAAAGGTAGATGAAAACGGAACAAAAACAAGACCTGCAATCTGCAAGGCGCCGATTATACGCGGCTGCGTTAATTTTGTTGACAGCCTTATAATAGGAATGAAGGCTTTGATGTTCAGTGCGGAATGTGTAGAGCTGGAGGATGATGAAGCTGTCGAGGAGAGCAAGCTTGACCGCTGGCTTGAAGAGAAATTCGGAGATAAGCTTAAGGATGTTGTGATATATTTTGCCGTTGCTGTTTCGATTGTGTTCAGCGTAGGTATTTTCATGCTCCTGCCCGCATTTGTAACAAGACTGGTTGAGGCAATACCGGGCATTCAGGCGGTTACGTCCGCTCACGCATTTACGAGCGTTTTTGAGGGAATATTGAGAATGCTGATTTTCCTCGGATATATGATGCTGGTATCTAATATGAAGGATATCCGCCGTGTGTATGAATATCATGGTGCAGAGCATAAAACCATAGCCTGCTACGAAGCGGGTGAGGAGCTTACGGTTGAAAACGTAAAGAAGCATACTCGTTTTCATCCCAGATGCGGAACAAGCTTTTTGCTGTTTGTAATGATAATAAGTATCATTGTATTTGCGCTTCTGCCGAGATTTGACGGTTTCAATGCGATTGTCGGCACTATTTTCAGACTGCTTTCAAGGCTTGCACTTATGCCGGTGGTTGCTGGACTTTCATATGAGGTAATCAAGTTTGCCGGAAGAAGCCGTAACAAGTGCGTTGCAATTTTGTCAAAGCCGGGACTGCTGCTTCAGCGGCTGACAACAAGAGAGCCGGATGACTCACAGATAGAGGTTGCAATAGCCTCAATGCTGCCTTGTATTCCGGATAATAAAGAGGATGACAAATGGTGATAAGAGAGCTCCTGCGGGAGCTTTCCGCTTGCTGCGGGGAAAACGGTGAGTTTGAGGCAAGAGAGCTGTTTATGCATGCATCCGGGATGACAATGACGGAGGTTGTTTTGAACCGCGGCTCCGAGGTTGACGCTGAAACAGAGGACAGAGTAAGACAGCTGGTAAAAAGACGTATTTCAGGCGAGCCGCTCCAGTACATAACGGGAACGGCTGAATTTATGGGTTTGGAATTTATGGTGAATCAGTATACCTTGATTCCGCGGCAGGATACAGAAACGCTTGTTGAAAAGGTGATGGAGTATGCTGCGGAAGGCGCGAAGATACTTGACATAGGAACAGGCAGCGGATGTATCGGTATAAGCCTTGCAAAATATGTAAGAAATGCTGAGGTAACTCTTTCTGATATAAGCGTCGGCGCGCTTGACACGGCAAAAAAGAATGCGGAAAATAACGGTGTAAGCGTAAATTGCGTAAGGCTTGACATATTGAGGGAAATTCCTGAGGGTAAGTTTGATATTGTAGTATCAAATCCGCCGTATATTGAAACGGAGATAATCAAGGAGCTTGACGCGAATGTGCGGGATTATGAGCCTTTGAGCGCACTGGACGGGGGAGCGGACGGACTTTTGTTTTACAGAAGGATAACCGATATAGCTCCGGGGATATTAAAGGACGGAGGTATGCTTGCGTATGAAATCGGCTATAATCAGGGAGAAGCAGCCGGGAAAATAGTAAGGAAGGTTTTCGGAAATGCACAGGTGATAAAGGATTTGTGCGGAAATGACAGAGTTATTATAGCGAAAAAAAACGGATAAGAAAGCAGAATGGAGGATGAGATGTTTAAGATATTACACACGAACGGAAAAGCAAGAAGGGGAGAATTCCGCACGGTACACGGAGTTGTACAAACACCGGTGTTCCAGAATGTAGGAACGATTGCGGCAATTAAGGGCGGAGTGTCATCGCTTGACTTAAAAGAATTAGGCTGTCAGGTGGAGCTGTGCAATACTTATCACCTGCATTTAAGACCCGGAGATAAGATAGTAAAGCAGCTCGGCGGACTTCACAGGTTTATGAACTGGGACAGACCGATTCTTACTGACAGCGGCGGATTTCAGGTTTTCTCCCTTGCAAAGCTGCGCAGGATAACGGAGGAGGGAGTAAGCTTTGCCTCGCATATTGACGGACACAGGGTATTTATGGGACCGGAGGAAAGTATGCAGATACAGTCAAATCTCGGCTCAACAATAGCGATGGCATTTGATGAATGTATAGAGTATCCGTCAACCTATGAATATGTGAAAAACTCGACCGAAAGGACATATCGCTGGCTTGTTAGGTGCAAGGAGGAAATGAAACGTCTGAATACTCTGCCGGATACTATTAATAGGGAGCAGCTGCTGTTTGGAATAAACCAGGGCGGAGTTTATGATGATTTGAGAATTGAGCATATGAAGAAAATCTCGGAGCTTGATTTGCCGGGGTACGCTATCGGAGGACTGGCAGTTGGAGAGAGTACGGAAACAATGTATCACATACTTGATATTGTACTTCCGCACGCGCCGTATGATAAGCCGAGATACCTTATGGGAGTAGGTACTCCTTCAAATATTATTGAGGGAGTTGCAAGGGGAATTGATTTCTTTGACTGCGTAATGCCTACGCGTAACGCGCGCCATGCCTTCATATTTACAAGGCACGGAACGTTGAACCTTATGAATGCGAAGCACGAGCTCGATACAAGACCGATTGATGATGAGTGCGGCTGTCCCGCCTGCCGTAATTTCTCCCGCGCGTATATACGCCATTTGTTCAAGGCAAAGGAAATGCTTGCTCTGCGGCTTTGCGTTATGCATAATCTGTATTTTTACAATGAGCTTATGGCAATGATAAGAAAGGCAATAGAGGAGGATCGCTTTGAGGAATTCAGAGCGGAGTATTCACCTGTTCTTGACAGAAGGATTGTCTGATGTACCGGGTAAAAGAAGCAATAATAGTTGAGGGTGTGTATGACAAGATAAAGCTGTCGCGCTTTATTGATGCACCTATACTTACAACCGGCGGATTTTCGGTATACCGCAGCAAGGCAGCTATTGCGACAATACAGAAGCTTGCCGAAACAACCGGAGTGGTAATTTTAACGGACAGCGACAGCGCGGGCTTCCGCATACGCAGCTTTGTTAAGCAGAGCATAAAGGGCGGAAGAGTGCTTCATGCATACATTCCGGATATACACGGCAAGGAAAAGAGGAAGCGTACTCCCGGTAAGGAGGGACTTCTTGGAGTTGAGGGCATGAGAGAGGAGGTAATCCTTGACGCGCTCATAAAATCCGGAGCAACGGTTGACGGAACAAGTACGGAGCCTAAGCGGGCAAGAGCGATAACAAAGGCGGATATGATGAAAGCCGGGTTATCCGGCGGCGCGGGTTCAAGCGGGCTGAGGACAAGGCTTTGCGCAGAATTGGGGATACCTATGAAGATTTCAGCGAATATGCTTTTGGATGTGCTGAACCGATTGCTTGATTATAATGAATTTATTCAAATGGCGACGGAATTAAGGAACCACTGATTAATTAACGCCTAACGACTTAGCACGCATTAAACTTGCATATTTTCCGTCATATCATACAAAAATCTCTCGACATACGCGAGTATGCTTTCGATCTTTTTATATAATCTGACGAAAAATCTGACTGTGTTCACAGCGTACTATATTTAGTCAGTGCTTCCTTAAAAGAAGAGGCTTTGTAAAGAACCATTGAGTTTTTTACAAAGCCTCTTTTAGAGAACACTCTATTTCCATTCCATCAAATCAAGCCACTTGTCGAGTGAAGCTGACCACCGGGCAACGTGCTTGTCTGCCTTTGCAAGTCCCAGTCCGTGACTGCCGTAGGGGTAAATATGAACCTCAAACGGAACCTTTACCTTTGACAGAGCAGACGCGTAAAGCAGCGTATTTTCAACCGGAACAGCCTGGTCTGCGGCAGTATGCCAGAGAAATGCCGGCGGGGTGTCAATTGTTACCTGCTTATGCAGCGACATAAGCTCCTTGTCGGCATGAAGAGGTCTGCTGCCCAAGAGATTCTGACGTGAACCGTCATGGCGGTATTCAAACATATCAATTACCGAATAGCACAGAATTGACGCGTCCGGTCTTGCGCTTTCCGTATCAATTTCATCCGTAGGCTCATATACTCTTTTGGCATAGTGAACGCTTGCACTTCCGGCAAGGTGTCCGCCTGCGCTGAAGCCCATTACGGCAACCTTATTTTTGTCAAAGCCGAGTGCGCCCGCTCTTGAACGCGCCAAGCGGATTGCACGCTGAACATCACAGAGCATCGCCGGGTTTTTGTAATCAGGCGCAAGGCGGTACTCAAGAACAAATGCTGTCACACCTATTGTGTTAAGCCATTCGGCGATAATTTTTCCCTCATGCTCGGCAAGATGACCGTAGCCGCCGCCGGGAAGAACGACAACCGCACCCTTTGAGCCGGCGGGGTATTCGGTAATAACCGGAATCTGATTAGAGTCCGGATTTTCATAAGGCATTGTATTTGACCATAAATTCATAGTATTATCATTCCTTTTCGCTTTCAATCGTTGCAATAGCAAGTTCTTCTTTTTGAACATCGTCAATTGTTCCGGGTGCGCCGGACATAAGCTCCGAAGCGTTCTGAACCTTCGGGAAGGCTGTAACATCACGCAGACTGTCCGCTCCGCACATAAGCATTGAAAGTCTGTCAAGACCGATACCCATACCGCCGTGCGGCGCCGCACCGTACTTATAAGCTTCAACCAGGAAGCCGAACTTAGCCTCAATCTCCTCGTCCGTAAGACCGAGAGCCTCAAACATCTTCTGCTGAAGCTCGTAATCGGTAATTCTGATTGAACCCGATGAAAGCTCAATTCCGTTTAATACAAGGTCATATGCCTTGGCGATAACCTTTTCCGGATTAGTGTCAAGGTACTGAACGCATTCGTCCATCGGCATTGTGAACGGATGGTGCATTGCAGCCCATGAGCCGCTCTCCTCGTCATACTCAAAGAACGGGAACTCTGTAATCCATAAGAAATTCCAGCCATCCGGGATAATGTCAAGTCTTTTTGCAACCTTTAATCTAAGCGCGCCGAGCGTCGGAAGAACGACCTTATCCTTGTCGGCAACAATCATAACAACGTCACCCTGCTCTGCACCGAGTTCGGTCATTAACGACATGATTTCCTCAGGTGTAAAGAACTTCTTGAAGGTTGCGTTCGGTTCTGCGTCTGCCCATCTAACGTATGCAAGTCCCTTTGCGCCGATGCCCTTGACATAATCGACAAGCTTGTCCATTTCCTTTCTTGTGTAGGTCTTAGCGGCGTTCTTTGCCACGATTGCCCTTACAGAGCCGCCTGACTCAATCGCTGATTTGAATACAACAAATTCACTGTCCTTGACCGCAGCTGTAATATCCTGAATTTCCATGCCGAAACGCGTATCAGGCTTGTCCGAGCCGTAGCGGTTCATTGCCTCTCTGTAGGTAAGCCGCGGCAGGGGAGTCGGTATATCTGTGTTCATAACATCCTTGAACAATCTCTTGATGAAGCCTTCTCCGATTTCAAGAATATCCTCAACGTCAACGAATGACATTTCAAGGTCAATCTGCGTAAATTCCGGCTGACGGTCAGCTCTTAAATCCTCATCACGGAAGCAGCGCGCAAGCTGGACATAGCGGTCAAAGCCGGAAATCATGAGAAGCTGCTTGTAAATCTGCGGCGACTGCGGCAGCGCATAAAACTTACCATGATGAATTCTTGACGGTACAACATAATCGCGTGCGCCCTCAGGGGTCGATTTAATCATCATCGGAGTTTCGATTTCGATAAATCCGTTTTCCGCGAAGTAATCTCTTGCCGTCTTTGCGATAAGACTTCTCTTTATAATGTTCTGCTGAAGCACCGAGCGTCTTAAGTCAAGATAACGGTACTTTAATCTCAGCTCATCATTTACCTTTGTTTCGTCTGTTATTTCAAATGGGGGAGTCTGAGCTTTGGCGAGAATTCTCAAATCATCAACATAAAGCTCAATATCGCCCGTTGCGATTTCGTTGTTTTTGCTTTCACGTTCTCTGACGGTACCCTTTGCCATAAGCACAAATTCGCTTCTGCATGACTTTGCTTTCTCAAATATTCCGCGGTCGGTGCCGTCATCAAACGCAAGCTGAACAATGCCGGTTCTGTCGCGTAAATCTATAAATATCAAGTTTCCTAAATCTCTTATTTTCTGAACATATCCGCCTACAACCGCTGTCTGACCGACGCCCTTTGTTTCGCCGCAGTAGTTTGTACGCTTTAAGCCTTTCATAGTATCCATTTTCAGGTTCTCCTTATTTTGTAAAAAATTCCGTAAGCTTATCAAGCTCTGTTTCTGTCTGCTCACCGCTGTCCATGTGCTTCAGATTTGCTTTTCCGGCTTCAATTTCGTTATCACCGAGAACAAGCGTGTACCGGACCTTAAGTTTATTTGCATATTTCATCTGCGCTCTGAGTCCTCTGCCGACATGGTCGGTTTCAACGCTTATGCCGTTCTGTCTTAATGTGTACGCAAGCTTCATTGCATATACATTAGCATTATCGCCGAGCGGAACAATGTATAAGTCAACCGGATTTTCTTCGGGTATAACAAAGCCGGTTTCATCAAGGCGGAGCAGCAGCCTTTCAATACCCAAGCCGAAGCCTACCGCCGGAGTGGGATCTCCGCCGAGCTCCTCAACAAGTCCGTCGTAGCGTCCGCCGCCGCACACGGTCATGCCGCCGGAAATAATCTCAAACACGGTTTTTGAATAGTAATCAAGTCCGCGCACAATGCCTTGGTCAATCGTGTATTCAATGCCCATGCCGTCAAGCGCGGCCATGAATTTTTCAAAGTGGCTGCGGCATTCATCACAGATATAGTCGAGCAGCTTAGGCGCGTCCTTGCCAAGTTCCTGACAAATCGGGGATTTGCAGTCGAGAATACGGAGCGGATTTCTTTCAAATCGGCTCTGACAGGTTCCGCAAAGCTCATTGAATTTCGGTCTGAAATAATCTCTCAGCGCGTCATTGTACTTTTTACGGCAGGTTTTGCAGCCTATGCTGTTGATATGAACCGTTAAGTCCTTCAAGCCTGCGCGGTCAAGGAAGGTGAGCGCGAGCGAAATTACCTCCGCGTCCGCAGTAGGCTGTGCGGCTCCGAATACTTCTGTTCCGAACTGGTGAAATTCGCGGAGACGTCCGTGCTGTGTCTGCTCATAGCGGAAGCAGGGAATATTATAATACATCTTGCATGGCATAGCCTCTGCATAGAGATTGTTCTGTAAAAAGCTTCTTACAACAGAAGCGGTACCCTCCGGGCGGAGAGTAATTGAACGGTTTGCCTTATCGTTAAATGTGTACATCTGCTTTTCAACTACATCAGTGGTATCTCCCACACCGCGCTCAAAAAGCTCCGTATACTCAAAGGTAGGTACGCGTGTTTCTTTGAAATTAAATTCGCGGCAGGTTTCTGCAAAAAGCTTCTCAACATAATGCCATTTATAGCTGTCCTGAGGAATTAAATCCTTTGTTCCCTTTGGGGCTGTAGTTATTACCATGGTTATATTTTTCTCCTCTATATATTAAGAGCCTATACGTAAATTAAGAGCATCTCGATTGCTGATTTTCCGTCATATTGCTGCAAAAATCCGACTTCGCGTCATGCACTGTTTTAATTGCGGACAGACTCTAATCCTATCTTATATTTTACCTCTAAATCCATGTATTGTCAAGTCATATTTAATATAAAAGATTAAAATTCAAAAAGAGGCTGCTGCAAAACTGAGCTTTGCGGCAGCCTCATGATTATATTATTGGTTCATCTCATCTATTCTTGTGAGAATATCCTGTTTTAAAATACTGTACCAGAAATTACCCATCTTGGCATATCCGCCCGAATTAGGATGAATACCGTCCTGGAGGTCGGACAATGTAAGCTGTGCGTTTACGTCGGCAAGAGTGATGTTGTCATCAGCAGCTGCAATTTCCTTTATAGAAGCGTTGTAGCTGTCGATAATTGCGTCAAGCTCAGCCTGTGTTTTTCCGGTTTTGTTGTAGGCTGCATTTTCCGAAATATACGGAATAGTTGCAAGGTAAATTCTTCCGACTTCGGCAAGATTGTTTTTAATCTTTCCTATAAGAGTTTCGAGCCGCGCCGGAGCCTCGTCCATACGATAAAGGCTGAGAACGTCGTTTGTGCCTATCATCAGCAGAACCATATCAGGTTTTGAAGCCGACGTCCATATATCGATATTTTCCGTAAGTCCTTTTCTGCCCCTGCCCTCGATGTCCTCCGAGCTTGGGACGGCGTCTATCGCCCAGCCTGAATGTCCCTCGTGATCCTTGTCATAGCCTGTGCCGTTTGAACCTGAACCGATAAAGTCGACCGCCTCGCTCAATCCGTCCGATTCAATAAGGCTGCACAGGGTGTTTCTGTATCCGCCGGCAATCGTATATCCGTCTGTAATTGAGTCGCCGAGCGCCATAACCTTTATTGCGTCGCTGCCCTCCGGGATTATAACCTGATCGGATTCAGGCTTGTTTGTGACGCTGATGTGATCGATGGCAAGGCCGCCCCATTTTCCGAGACTTACGGTAACCGCGCTTACTCCGCTGTCAAGCTGAATCGATGTGGTGTACCACTTGCCGTATTCGCAGTCAGCCTGAACATTTATTACAGTGGAGCCGATTGTGATTTTCTTTTCGGAATCGGCGGCTGACTGAGTTCTGTTTGTGCTGCCGTTATTTGTACATTCCGGCTTAGCATAGCGTATGTTGATGTATTTTCCTGAGCCTGCCGGTTCGGGAAGGTTAATTACATATGTCGGAACGCCGCTGTTGCCGCCTGCGCCGAGGAATAGATAATATCCCGGCGCCGATAGTGTGTCGCCTATCGGGAAGTAGCCTGCGCCGCTCTTGTCCGCGCTGCTCATAAGTGCTATGTTTGTATAGTTGCCTGCCGAGGATACACCGGCTGTAAGTCCCTCGTTTCCGACTGTAATGCCTGAGGCATCGCTTGTGTCAAAGACTTTTGCAAGCTGATATTCATTGAACGAATATGTAATATCTCCGGCCGCTGTAATTGTGATGCGGACTTCCGAAGAAACGGTCTTTCCGTTAAATTCCGCAGCAGCGGTTAATGTCAGGACGTCGCCCGCAATCGCGTGAGAGTTGGTTGTAACAACTCCGTTCGATACAACAGCCTTGATTTCCGGCGTAATGCTCCATGTCCAGACTGCTCCGTTAATAATTCTGCCGTCGGCATCGTAAACCTGTGCGGTAAAGGGCTTGAGAACCTTTTCGGTCTGAGACTCGCGAACCTCTGTTTCGCCGCCGCTGATTACAACGCTTGCCGGAATCTGAGAATTCTTTTCAAGCGTCAGTTCAAAGGTTCCGTCCTCTCCGCGGACTGCAAGCTCCGCTGAGGCTGCGGCGTATTCACCCGCCTCTGTGGTTATTATGTAATCGCCGGATTTCAGTATAACGATGCATTTGCCGTTTTCATCTGCGGTAAATTCCTTTGCCGGATACTGAGTGCTGCGCTTGCCGGAGATAGTCAGCTTTGTGCCGGGAGCGGGAGCGCCGTCTGCCGATTTTACGGAGATTTCAACGATACGTCCGTACTCAAGTGTAATTTTCGGCGGATTTTCTGATGAAATACCTGCCATTGAACAGTCCGAAGCGTAGTCGCTGCCGATTCCTATTCCGAAGCTTGTTCCGGCATTTTTTACGAAATCAGTAATATCTATTGAAGAATAGGCTCCGACAGGGAATAAACCGGCTGTGTTTGTATTAACTGCCGAGATTGTACTTAACGATGAATAATTAAAGGTTGAATACTTTGCTGTGTTGTCCCATTCGGTTCCTATCTCGGAAACAGTTATATTTCCTGTTCTGTCCTTGCCGATAGCTGTGGTGTAAACATTAAGCGCCGCGCTCTGTAAATGAGCTTTGTCAACAGGCTGTGCCGAAAAGTTGAATTTCATTGCCGCATTTCCCGCCAATCCCTTATAACCGTTAAGGAACATTTTTGAAGCGTCCGCATTATCATCATCCTGACGGAGATAAGCCGTATCTGCGGCTGTCAGACTCACAGGAGCCTCCGGTTCAACCGCGTCGGGGTATTCGGCCTTGACGTTATAGAACGAAAGAACCGAATATCCGGATACCTTATCTGTCAGCGAAGGAACAAATCTCTTTCCATAGCAGCAGTCAACTGCAATATTGCCGTTTAGAACATCTGCTGTTGTAAGGATAACCTTATTGTCATCAGTAAGCTCAGCCGAAAGGATTTCCGATTCCGTACCTTTGCCCTTGTTTGAAGCTGTAAGTATTGTATCGCCGCCCATGCGTACTGTAAATTCCTTCTTGAGGTCGCCAAGCTGAATTGTTACGAGCCCGTTGGTAATACCAAGACGCTTTGTGTCGGTACGTATATAAAGTCCTTCAGAACCTACATTCTTAAATGTAAGTGTTATTTCATTGTCACCTGTAATCTTTGCAGTGTCAAGCGTCGGATGTTCACAGGAAATTTCGGTTTTTCCGTAAACCTTATTCAATGCCATGTCAGCCCATGCTCCTCCTACACGCAGGTTTGAAGCTGCGCTGTTGTGAATGGTATCTCCGAGGTCGTTAGCTCCTGTTCCGATAACATATACATTTTCGTGCGTTTCCGGATAACGGCGCTGAACATCCTTTACATAGCTCCATGCGTCATAGTAACCGAGCTGTCCGGTTGAATCCTGATTTGCATCGTTAATCTGCGTTGTGATAATCGGTACGTTTCCTCCGAAGAAGCTGCGGAACTGCGAGAAAATAGTGTCGCAAAGAAATTCATAATTATACGCATAATTCTCCGTCATAGTGTCATTGCAGCCCTGATACCAGATTATGCCTTTAATATCGTTGGAAGCCTTGTTGTCAAAGCAGGCTTTTAACGCCCTGCCAAGGCAGCCGTCATTTTCATCTCCCGGTTTTATGCCCTCTGCCCACTGGTATATGTTTGTTCCGCCGACTGAGGACTGAACAATGCCTATCGGTACGTCAAGCTCTTCTGTAAGCTTGCGCGCAAATGAAGTAACCGGTGAGGTGCGCATTCCGCTCTTGAAGAAACGGCCTTCGCCTGCCGGGTGAGTCATTTTCTGCCAGGTAACGTCCTCCGGGTAAATAATATGTACCGTATCGGGAATCGGATCCTGAGTATTGGGGTCGAAACCGTCTGTAAGCGCGCCCATGTCGGTCATGTTTGACTGACCTGCCGCAACCCATATATCACCTACTCCGAACTGCTTGATTTCCTTTTCGTAGCTTCCGCAGGTAATTACAGCGTCATAAAGTCCCGGATCCAATTCAGCTGTGAATGAGAAATTGCCGAAGCTGTCAGGAAGTACGGTATATGCAGTGTCGTTTATCTTTATTGTCACTGCACTCTGTTCACTGTAGTAGCTGTCTATGGTTATGGCGTCACACACCGGTTCCTGATTATCATTCCAGACAAGCAGCTTGGAGCCGATAGCAATACTGTCAAACTTAGCGTTTCCGTCCAAAAGTACAGCCTTTTTTACGGATACAAGCCTTCCCTCGCTGTATTCGGCATTGTAAACGGTCGAACCGTCAGGTGCGGTCCTTATAAATACAGTGCCGTCATCCGTGACTCCTATAGGCGGCGGCACTGCAATAGGACCGGAGTTTCCGGCAAAGGTAACCTCCGCCTTGTTGTTTTCACCTCGTTGATAAATCTCATAATCGGACGGGTAATCGGACAAATATACAATATCATCCTCAGTTGAGCCTAAGCTGCCTGCGAGTGAATCGTTGACAAAAAGCTTAATGCTTTCTGTATTTCGCACGTGGTCAAAATCAATCTGATACTCGGCGGTTCCGGCAGTAGTCTGTATTTCTTTGGTATCGCTTTTTATCAGCTTCCCCTTTGCATTGTACTGTTCCGCTCGGAGCGTCACTGTTTCTCCCGCTTCTGCTGTGATACTGACATATGCGCGGAACACAGGCTTGTTAATACGCATACCGAATACGACGTCGGGAATTTCTGTGATTTCCGTTTCAATGCAGTCAGCGTCCGTATAGCATGACTGGCTCCCGTGTACGTTTTGATGCGTAAACTTAACAGATGCTCCGGCAATGTCTGCTGCTTGAGCATGTACTGCGGCAAGCATGAATGCTGCCGCAGCGATTGCCGTAAGTTTTTTGTTCATGATTAGTTCCTCTCTCTCTATTATTTAGAATTTGAATATATTGTATCATAAAATGCCGGAATTTACAAGAGGAATTGTAAGATTTTTATAGAATTTACAGTTATAATAATAAAGTTGCTTAATGGTAACATAAATTATCCGGCAAATATATTGACAAACACTATATATTTTTGGTAAAATATTGTAGATAATAGTCGAAAGGTCTATAAAAATTCAGAAAAATAAACAAAAACGGAGGTAAAGCCATGAATCCGAATATCGATTCAAATGAATGCGGCTGCGCTGTATCGGTTACCGATGCTGCCGAAGAAATCATCAGCCGATGCGGCGCAGAGCAGAGAAATCTTATAACAATCCTCCAGGGCATACAGGCGGAATATCACTATCTTCCGCGTGAAATCCTGGAATACACTGCAAAGCGCATGGAGATACCGATTGCAAAAATATATTCGGTTGCGACTTTTTATGAGAATTTCTCGCTTGAGGCAAAGGGAAAGTATGTAATCAAGATCTGCAACGGCACAGCCTGTCATGTAAGAAATTCCATGCCCATATTAAATAAGGTAAGAGAATATTTGGAGGTAAGCGAGGAAAAACCGACAACCGGGGATAAGCTCTTTACAGTTGAAACTGTTTCATGTCTCGGCGCGTGCGGACTTGCGCCGGTTATGACAATTAATGATAAGGTATATCCGTCAATGACGCCTGAAGCGGCGGTTGCGTTGATTGACGAGATAAGAGAAAAGGAGACCGAAAATGCTTAAATCATATTCAGAGCTTCAGAGCTACCGAAGCTTATGTGAAACAGCGCTTCATGCGCAGAAAATAAGAGTTCTTGTCTGTGCAGGTACCGGATGCGTTGCGGGAGGCAGCATTGATATTTATAACAGGCTTGTCGAGCTGTGCAGAATTCATGGTCTTGATACTCAGATTGAGCTTGAAAAGGAAGTAAATCATGAGGGAATCGGTATTAAGAAAAGCGGCTGCAACGGCTTCTGTGAGCTTGGCCCGCTTATTAAAATCATGCCTATGGGCTGGCTTTACCTCAAATGCAGAGTCGATGACTGTGAAGAAATAGTGGAAAAAACCATTATCGGCGGCAAGCCGGTTGACCGTTTGCTTTACCGGGATGATGACGGAAATGTATATATGGAGCAGTTTGACATCCCGTTTTATAAGAAGCAGACAAGAATAGTTCTTGACGAATGCGGTCAGATAGACGCCGAGTCAATAGATGAATACATAGCACTGGGCGGATACAGGGGTCTTGAAAAGGCATTGTTTGAGATGCAGCCGGAGGATATATGCAGTATTGTTGAGGAAAGCGGTCTGCGCGGCAGAGGCGGCGGAGGCTTTCCGGCGGGAAGAAAGTGGAAACAAGTGCTTCATCAGACGGAGCCGGTTCATTATGTCGTATGCAACGGAGATGAGGGCGATCCCGGAGCATTTATGGACAGAAGCATCATGGAGGGCAATCCTCACAGAATGCTTGAAGGTATGCTTATTGCGGGTATAGCAACTCAGTCGCATGAGGCATACATCTATGTCCGCGCAGAATATCCGCTTGCGGTCGAGCGATTAAAACGCGCGATTGCGGCAGCTGAGGAAATAGGAATTCTGGGAGATAATGTGCTTGGAACAGGCTTTGAGTTTAAGGTACATATCAATCAAGGCGCGGGCGCTTTTGTCTGCGGCGAGGGTTCGGCGCTTACCGCATCAATTGAAGGCGACAGAGGCATGCCGCGTGTTAAGCCGCCGAGGACGGTTGAAAAAGGACTTTTTGCAAGACCGACGGTGCTGAATAATGTAGAAACCTATGCTAATGTGCCGATGATAATTGTAAACGGTGTTGAATGGTACCGCGCAATAGGAACGGAAACCAGCCCCGGAACAAAGGCTTTCGCAATAACCGGAAATGTAAAGAATACAGGTCTTATCGAGGTTCCGATGGGAACAACGCTTCGTGAGGTAGTGTTTGATATAGGCGGAGGAATTAAGAACGGAAAAAAATTCAAGGCTGTACAAATAGGAGGACCATCAGGCGGATGTCTTACCGTTGGAGCGGGTCAGCTTGATTTGCCGCTTGATTTTGACTCGCTTAAGAAGGTTGGCGCGATGATTGGTTCGGGCGGTCTGGTTGTTATGGACGAGGATACCTGTATGGTAGAGGTTGCGCGCTTCTTTATGGACTTTACGCAAAACGAATCATGCGGAAAATGCGTTCCCTGCCGTGAGGGTACAAAGCGTATGCTTGAAATTCTTGAAAGGATTGTCGCCGGAAACGGTACGCCGGAGGATATTGATATTCTTGAGGAAATTGCGGAAACAGTTTCAAAGACTGCTCTCTGCGGTCTTGGAAAATCAGCGGCAAATCCGGTACTTTCTACCTTGAAGTATTTCCGTGACGAGTATATTTCTCACGTTGTGGATAAGAAATGTCCGGCAGGGCAGTGCAGCGCGCTGAAGGTGTATAGGATTGACCCGGATAAATGCAAGGGCTGCTCACTTTGCTCAAGAAAGTGCCCGGCAGGCGCAATTTCGGGACAGCTTAAGAGTCCGTTCTCGATTGACGCGTCAAAGTGTATCAAGTGCGGCGCTTGTATTGAAAATTGTAAGTTCGGCGCAATTTACTGTGAATGAGGAGGGGAAGACAAAAATGGCTCATATGTATGTTGACAATATGAAGGTTGAGATTGAGGGCGAAAAGAATGTCCTTGAGGTTATCCGCAAAGCCGGAATAGATCTTCCGACCTTCTGTTATTATTCGGAATTATCCACCTACGGCGCGTGCCGTATGTGCGTTATACAAAATGAAAGAGGCGGTATTGAGGCTGCCTGCTCAACCGTACCGCGTGACGGAATGAGAGTGAGAACGAATACACCGGTGCTGCAGAAGCATAGAAAAATGATTCTGGAGCTGCTTCTTGCGGCTCACTGCCGTGACTGTACAACCTGCAGCAAGAGCGGTTCATGCCGATTGCAGGAGCTTGCGCTTAGGTTCGGCGTTGAAAAGGTCAGATTTGCCGATAACAGAAAAATCAGCGAAATTGACAATTCATCAACCAGTATTGTAAGAGATCCGTCAAAGTGTATTCTCTGCGGCGACTGCGTAAGAATGTGCTCGGAAAAGCAGGGCTTGGGTATTATTGATTTCGCAAAGCGCGGTTCGTCAATGGAGGTTATGCCGGCGTTTAATATGAAGCTTGCTGAAACCGATTGCGTAAACTGCGGTCAGTGCGCGGCAGTTTGTCCTACGGGCGCTATTACGGTTAAGGATGAAACCGACCTTATGTGGGAATACCTTGCGGATCCGTCAAAGCTGGTGGTTGTTCAGATTGCTCCGGCTGTCCGTGTTGCACTGGGCGATGAATTCGGGGTTGAGCACGGTGAGAATGTTTTGGGTAAAACAGTTCATGCGCTGAGGATGCTTGGCTTTGACAAGATATTTGATACAGTACTTGCCGCGGACTTGACTGTTATGGAGGAGGCGGCGGAGTTCAGAGACAGGCTTGCAAACGGCGGTCCGTTCCCGATGTTTACCTCATGCTGTCCCGCATGGATTAAGTTCTGTGAGAATAAACATCCGGAGCTTATAAATAAGAATGTTTCAAGCTGCAAGTCACCGATGCAGATGTATGGAGCCGTAATCAAGAAATGGCATGAGAAAACCGGCGATGAAAGAGAGCTTGTTTCTGTTGCAATTATGCCGTGTACCGCGAAAAAGTATGAGGTGTCGCGAAAAGAATTTACCGACGAGAACGGTAAGCGTATTATTGAGCTGTCTTTGACTACTCAGGAGATTGCAAAAATGATAAGAAACGCGGGTATCCGTTTTGACGAGTTAGAGGGCGAGTATCTGGACGCTCCGTTTGATATGGGCGGCTCCGGAGCCGGAGTTATATTCGGTGTAACCGGAGGTGTTGCCGAGGCGGTTATAAGAGCGTGCAGTGATGATAAAAGCTCCGGTATAGTTGACAAGCTTAAGTTCTGCGGTGTAAGAGGCAAGGATAGCCTTAAGGAAGCGGTTATTAACGCAGGCGGCAGGGAACTGAGAATAGGTGTTGTTCATGGTCTGGGTGAGGCGGAACGTCTTATAAGAGCTATGGAAAAGGGAGAAATGTATTTTGACCTTGTCGAGGTAATGGCATGTCCGGAGGGATGTATAGGCGGAGCGGGACAGCCGTTCGCAATGCACCCTGAACGTGACAAGAGAGCAAAGGGACTGTATGCGACGGATAAGAGAATACAGATTAAGTTCCCGGAGAAAAATCCGTCAATGGCTGATATTTACGAGCTGCTCGGCGATGAGGTTCATGACGCGCTTCATGTTCATTATACAAAATGATTAGAGCATATCCGTAAGCATATCTTGCTTGATGATTTCTGTCATATTGTCTCAAAAATTCTTGGCATATGACGGTATGCGTCGGAGTTTTGGAATAATCCGGAGAAAAATCCGGCTTCGCAAGATGCACTTTTTTAACTTTTGGTAAAAAGAGCGGGCTGTTACTGAAAAACGGTAACAGCCTGCTCTTTTTGGGGAAAATATTTGTTAATTTATTTTCATACTGTAAATTATGAACAAAAAATTAACAGCTTATCAGCTTAAGTATAAATATAATACAAGAAGTTACAGCATTCGCGGTAAAAAAGATAAGAAATCTATTGCGCAGTGAAGAAAAATGTGATATAATAGTACAGAATAAGTGTATGGGGGATATACGATATGAACTTTAATAAAAGAACAACGGCTTTAATGGTAATTGACCTGCTGTCCTTTATATGCAGTGGAATGCTGGCTTTGTTTATGATAAGGACAACTGTGGCGATAACAAATGCAATGTATGCGTCTGTAATAATAGCGGCATTTTTGAATGTTGCCGGAATGTGGGCGTTTGGTACATACAGAACTATCTGGCGTTATGCAACGCTGATAGAGTTTATAAAGTGTTTTGCCGGAATAATTGCCGGAACAGGAGTATCTGTTATTGTTTCGCTTGCGTTAGGACATTTTAAGGATATTTTTTATTATCTTTTATTCTTTATGTCAATCTGTTCTGTAACAGCGACAAGGACGGTTTATCGGTATTTTGTGTCTAAAAATTATCATGACAATGATGTGAAAACAATACGAACAATGATTGTCGGCGGCGGAGATACGGGACGGCGTTTGATTCAGGAAATGGGAGATCCGCAGTGCAGGTATAATGCAGTGGTGATTGCGGATGATGATCCTTCAAAGCTTTTCCGTGAAGTCATGGGAGTAAAGGTTGCCGGAACAACCGAAATGATTCCTCAGATGGTCAAGGAGTATAATATTGATAATATTATAGTTGCCGCGCCTTCAGCCGAGAAGGAAGAACAAAAGCGTATTGTAAATATATGCTCAAAGACAGACTGCAAGGTGAAGGTGCTTCCGTATCTGCATGAGCTTATTGTTGAAACAAGTCTTTTAAGCCAGACAAGAGAAATCAATATTACTGATTTGCTGGGACGCGATGAAATTCATTTTGATGAAATGAAGAATAAGAAACTTATTGAGGGCAGAGTATGCATGGTAACCGGCGGAGGCGGTTCAATCGGATCTGAGCTTTCGAGACAGATTGCAAAGCATCATCCGAAGCAGCTTGTAATTGTTGATATATATGAAAACAACGCCTATGAAATTCAGCAGGAACTTAAGCGTATGTATGGGGACAGGCTTAATTTAGAGGTAAGAATTGCTTCTGTACGTGATGAGCATAAGATGGATGCATTGTTTGATGAATTTCGTCCGGAGCTTGTGTTTCATGCGGCAGCGCATAAGCATGTACCGCTTATGGAGGACAGTCCCGGAGAGGCTATTAAGAATAATATATTTGGTACATTTAATACGGCAAAGCTTTCAGCAAAGTACGGTGTAAAGAAATTTGTGCTTGTTTCAACTGATAAGGCAGTTAATCCGACTAATGTTATGGGTGCAACAAAGAGATGCTGTGAAATGATTATTGAATATATGTCACAGACAAAGAAAAATACGGAATTTGCTGCGGTACGTTTCGGAAATGTGCTTGGTTCAAATGGTTCTGTAATCCCCTTGTTCAGACGTCAGATTGAGGAGGGCGGCCCGGTAACCGTAACTCATCCGGATATTATCAGATATTTTATGACGATTCCGGAGGCAGTTTCGTTAATCTTGCAGGCGGCGTCATTTGCTCATGGCGGAGAAATATTTGTGCTTGATATGGGTAAGCCGGTTAAGATTACCACGCTTGCCGAGAATCTTATCAGACTTATGGGCATGGAGCCATATGTGGATATTGATATTGAGTTTACGGGCCTGCGTCCCGGTGAAAAGCTTTTTGAAGAACTGCTCATGGACGAGGAAGGGCTTAAAAAGACTGAGAATGATAAGATATTTATCGGAAAGCAAATTCAGCTCAACACTGCCGAATTTATGGAAAAGCTCGGAGTTCTTGAATCAGCGGCACACAGTGATGTATCTAAAATAGCTGTAGAAGAATTACATAATGTAGTCCCGACCTTCAAGAGGAAGATAGCTTAGAGCCTGTCCGTAATTAAAGAAGTGTATATTGCAAAGTGGGATTTTTACCTTAAATTTGGCAGTTATTTGTGCAGTTTGCCAAATATCATTAGGTTTTTAGAAGTACCCATAAGTAAATTGGTTTTCAGGGATTGCGCCGCGGCGTAATCCCTGATTGGTAAATGGAGAAGGATTATGAAAAAAATATTAATTATGGCAGCGGCAGCAGTAATCACGGTATCAGCGATTGCGTCGGCTGCTGAAAATGATATAACTGTTACAGTAAACGGAAACAGCGTTGGGTTTGAACAGCCGCCTGTTATTGATAATGACAGAACACTTGTGCCGATGCGCGCGATTTTTGAAGCATTGGGTGCGGAGGTTGAATGGGATGGAGAAACAAGGACTGTTACATCAACAAGAGGTGAAATAAAAATCAGTCTTGAAATCGACAGCAATATAATGACAGTCGGTGAAAGGGAGGTAACTCTTGACGTGCCGGCGAAGATTATAAATGACAGGACTATGGTTCCGGTGCGGGCTGTAAGTGAAGCAATGGAATGTGATGTGGACTGGAACGAAGAAGAAAGACGGGTAATAATAATGTCAACAGAAGAAAGTACGGCGCCGGAGGAAACATTAAATCCGAATTCAACGGCAGAGCCGGCAGCGACAGAAGTTCCCGCAGCGACAGCGGCACCTGAAGCAGAGAAGTTTGCAGAGTCTGTAAAAACAGATATTGCAGATGATGTAAATATATTTGATACGGAATGGATTATAGCCAAAACTGAAATAACGCCGACAGACGGAAAGGAAAAAGCTAACGAAAAGCTTTGTGCTACCGATTTTATATCGGTAAACAGCGGAAAGAGCTATTATGCATCGTATTATGATGTGAATAACTTTAAATTTGCGGGCGGATATTGTGTAAATTATGCATTTTACGATGCGGATAAGAAATATATAAGCGGTGCGGCGGCAGATATGGCAAAGCCGGTAAAGGCGCCGGAATATGCTTCATATATAAGATATACGATAAAGCTTGAATCAACAGCCGAAAGAGCAATGATGTATCTTACATTTATGCAGACAGAGAAGGCTCCTGAAAAATTTGTAAAGAGCGAGAAGATAACAGCCTTGGCGGAAACAGAGCAGTTTAGGGATAAAAAGATATTTATTGTGGGAGATAACCAGGTTCAGAACAGCGGAGTATGGACGAGTATTCTGGATAAAAAACTCGGAGCAGGGGAGGTTGGAGTAAAAGGTTTTGGCAATATCAGATTTACAGTTAACGATTATTGCTCTTTGTGTATTGATAAAACCACAAACACATTTGCAGCAGATGCGGATTATATGATAGTCAGTGTCGGATTTTATGATTGGATGAACAATTATGGAATCGGTACGGATATAAGCAGTAACGGCGGAATATATGACTTTCTTGATTCGGCAAAGAGCAAGTGGCCGAATACGCAGATTGTTATGATGACGCTTCCTTCGGCAAAGTACGCTGCGGATGGATTTACATCTGCGGGAATTTATAACACGCTTGGAATGTCAACTTCCGATTACTCGGAGCAGATTGTTGAGGCCTGTGAGAGTAGGGGGATTCCCGTAATAGACATATCAAAGCTTTGGAATGAGAATGATATGGGTATATATATGAAGCAGAGTAATTTGAGTTATCTTTACCCGAATGAAGAGGGCGGAAAGCTTATTGCAGATAAAATATATGAAAAGCTTATAGAGTTGGAAAATAAATAATGTCAAAACCTCATTTATCTGCATACTATACAATACAGCATGAGGAAAGCTGTGTTGCAGAGTATGCAGAAATGGAGGTTTTATATTATGGCTGACAGAATTTGTGACAGAGACAGAAGATGCCAGCAGCCGGAATGCGGAACCAATTTCCGCGAGGCTGTATGTATACATACAGATAAGGTTTACGACAGTTGCCGAGATAAAGATTGTCTCGAAAATATTCGGGTTTACTTAACAAACTCGTGTCAGGATATTGTTGATAGAGCAATCAATGTAAAGTGTACAAAGGCAGAAATTATATGGGTGTTCTCGGATATTGAGCCGGTACCGTTTAACCGTGGCTTCTATTCGGTAGATTTAAAGTATTTCTTCAAAATCACTTTAGCGGTATTAACAGGTGATTTTAGTTATACTTAAAGATGCTAAAAAAATTTCCACTTTATAAAGACGTCGTCATTGTCAATCTCTATTTTTGCAATAAGACTGTCTATTATATGACGCATCGTGTTGAGGTCGCAAGTGTCAAGACCGCTTCCTATTTCTGCGAGAATTTTTTTTGTTTCCGAAACCGATAATACCGGTGGGATTTCTTTTACTGCTTCAAGCTTTTCCATGAGCAGACTTTGCTCTGCTTGAAGCTTGCTTAGACGGTCAGATATGATTGATTTGTCTATATTACCGATAAGGTACAAGTCCATAACCTTGTCAATTTGCTTTTTGATGTAATTGAGACGGTTATTTAAAGCTGCTTGTTCCGCAGCCTTTGTGTCTGCTGCTCTGTGCTCGGAAAGCAGCTGTTCTATTGATTCGGGGTGTGAGGTTAACCCTTTTATTTGGGTTATGACCATTAAATCCAACTCTTTACGGTTTACTATCTTGTTACGGCAGTTTGAGTCTTTGACCATGTGTTTTGCTAAACCATAACGGCTGTAACATATGTATTTCGGGTATTCATATACTTTTTTTCCGTTTGTGTTTCTTCTGGTCATTGCAAAATAACGACCTCCGCATTGACGGCAGTATAAAAAACCGCCGAGCAAGCTTGTATGCTGAAAGGCGCTCTTTCTATCCGGATTTCTTTTGTCACGTTCTTTGAGCTTTTCTGTTGCTGCGTCAAGAGTTTCCTGTGAAATTATCGCTTCATGCTGTCCGGGAACAATGTCATTTCCGATATGTGTCCATCCGGCATACAGTTCATTATGAAGAATATATCTTATTCTGTTCTCATTATGCTCCCACGTACCGTGCTTATGTGTATAGCCTGCGTCAGTCATTTTTTTGGAGATAGACGTTATAGCATCGCCTTCAAGAAAAAGACGGAATATCTCGCGAATCTGCCGGGCTTCGTATTCGTTTATGACTAATTTGCCGTTTTCGTAGTCATAGCCGATTGGCAGACTTCCGCCGTGATATAGTCCCTTCTTTGCTCTGGCTTCCTTACCCATTTTTGAGCGTTCACGAAACTGCTCTCGCTCCAGCTGAGCAAATACGGACAGAATACCTACCATTGCCCGCCCGAATGGAGTGGAAGTGTCAAAGTTTTCTGTTAAACTGGCAAAATGCACGTTATTTGCAAGAAAAACATCCTCTATAAGATACAGTGTATCTTTTTGACTGCGGCTCAAACGGTCAAGTTTATAGACCAGAACAAGATCAATTTTACCGCCTTTAATATCGGCAATCATGCTTTGCAGACCGGGGCGGATCATAGATGCGCCGGAAAAACCTGCGTCTGTATAGCTCTTATAAACGTCCCAGCCTTTTGCGGCGCAGTATGCCTTCATGCGTTCGATTTGCTCACCGATACTCCATCCTTCACGAGCTTGTTCCAATGTGCTTACGCGCGGGTATAAAGCTACTTTCATTTTTATTCACTCCTTGTTGGTCAGTTTGTGCTGTGAACGACACTCCTCGGCTGATTATGCGCCGAGAAGTTTTTAATTCCATCCTGTTCCGTTATGAAAAGATGCAGGCTCATTGCTTCCTCTGCCAATGCATTTATAGTATGATAGGAATTATGATATGATGTGCAGAATTTTAAAGCTGCGGAAAGGGTTTGTAATCATTATATTTGCGGTATTTAATGAAAATTACTGATACTTAGTTATTTAAGAAAGCACTGATTAATTAACGCCTAACGGCTTAGCACGCATTGAACTTGCATATTTTCCGTCATATCATACAAAAATCTCTCGACATACGCGAGTATGCCTTCGATCTTTTTATATAATCTGACGAAAAATCTGACTGTGTTCACTGCGTACTATATTTAATCAGTGCTTCCTTAAGAATATTGAAATTATAAAAATTACAAAAAGAACGTGCTCGAAAATTTTTTGACAACACAGTAACGGGTTTTATTAAAAAATTTTGTTTTTTAATAAAATAATCTTGACAAATGTAGCTATATATGCTATACTGTGTTTAGTAGCTACAAGTGTAATTACACTGATTATCTGTGAGGAGGAGTTTTTGGTGCCTAATTCAAAACAAACAATTACCGATTCGGAATATGAGATAATGAAAATATTATGGAATACAAATGAAAAGATGTCCGTAGCTGATGTAGTCACGGAACTTAAGAGTAATGATTGGTCCGCCTCAACCGTTTCAACATTCCTTCAAAGACTTTTGAAAAAGGGAGTTGTTTCATGCGAGAAAAAAGGAAAGAGCAATTTATATTATCCGCTGCTTAAGCAGGAGGACTACAAGCTGAGTGAAACTGAAAGCTTTCTTTCAAAGCTGTACAAGGGTTCTGTAAAAAATCTTGTTGCGGCGCTGCATGAAAACAAACGCCTTTCAAAGGAAGATGTATCGGATTTGAAAAAAATGTTTGATTTGGAATAAAACGGAGATTGCTATGTTTGGAAAAAGATAAGCGGCACATCTCACCGTCATTAGGGGCTTGAAGTACAGCGTACGACTGTGCTCCTCATAACGGCAGTCTGCTTGCTTCTCTTTTCCCAAACGAATTGGTGAAAGGAGTTCGGATTATATGTTTGAAATTTTCAAAACAATCCTTATTCTTAGCGGGCTGGGCTTCGGACTTACTGCTGTATTGCTGTGCCTTAAGCCTATTACGGCAAAGCGGCTTCCGGCAAAATGGCAGTACTGCGTATGGATAGCAGTCATGCTGTCTATGCTTATTCCGTTTTACAAGTTTATTCCGGCACGAGAGGTGCAGAGGCTTCCGATAATCACTCAGACAGTTCAGACGGAGCAGCCAGAAACCTCCGGTGAAAATGTCCCTGCGGTTATAATTGAAGATACGCCGATTGAGTATCGGGAAGTATCGATTACGCCCGGACACAACATAAGACTGCTTGATTTTGCGGCATACATATGGATTTCAGGCGTATGCGTGTTTTTGCTGATTGTATCAATCAGCTATGCCGTATATCTTGCCCGAAAACGCCGGGAATCCGTTTTGCTTGAAAGCAGCGATACACTTGAAAGGGTAAAGGAAGAATTAAATATTAAGCGTGTTATCATGCTGAAAACCTCACCTGAGGTTATATCACCGATGCTTGTCGGAGTATTTTTCCCGGCAATATACATTCCCTGCCGGGAAATCTCCGATGAGCGTATGCGTATGATATTCCTGCACGAGCTGACACATTACAAACGCGGTGATTTACTTATCAAATGGCTTTCTGTATTCGTCAATGCGCTGCATTGGTTTAATCCGCTTGCTTATCTGCTTTGCGCAAATATCAGCGAGTCGTGCGAGGTGTCATGTGATATGTCAGTAACGAGCATACTGTCCGATGAGGAACGGAAAATCTATATGAAAACGATACTTGACTTGGTAGAAGAAAAGGAGTAACAAAATGCTTGAAAACCTATACACGACAAAAATGAGCGCCAACAGAAAAACGCTGCAAAACAGGTTTTCGCAAATCCGTTCGGAAGGCGGACGGTTTTCGAAAATTATGGCGGCCGTTATGTCTGCTGTTGTCGCTGTAACAATGCTCTGCGCGACTGTTGTTATGGCGGCTGTCGGCACGGACGGACTGGAGCATTGGGATGATATGGAGGTTTATTATACCGGCGGGTTAATTTTTGATATTAATATATCCGGGTTAAACGTGCCTGAGTATGTGAAAAATGAGATTGCCGGAGAAGACGGAAATATCCACTGCTGCTTTGACAAATATGATTTACGTTATCCCGGAGGTATAATTAATGATACCGGCAAGCTGACGCTTTCGGGAAACAGGGGGCAGATGATTTTTGCGCTTATGGATAACTACTGGCCGTTTGCTCCCGACAGTCAACGGGAAGTAAAACTGGCGCGGCAAAATGACGCGGAATTTATGACTGGATATATATTTTGTGTATCAGATTCAAAATTTTCGTCTAATGCAATGGACGCCTTTAATATTCCGTTAGCGGACAGCGAGCATTGGATAAACATTTATTTTGCGATTTCCGACAATAAGCCAAAAAAAATAATCTTCAGCTTTGACGGAGAATATGTACTTTCGGAGGACTACCGCCGAATTAATATAGGTGAAAATATGGATTGCCCGGAGGTTCAGAATGTGAAGTTTTTGGGAGATTTAAAAGATGTAGTACCTTATTTTAATAAAATGGTCCGAGGAGGAAGAGTGTTTAATGCTTATGAGCAAAAATATTATCAAAATATAAAAACAGATGATTTTATAATAACCTTGGCAAGCGCGGACGAAAACAGCGTCAGCCTGATAAACCGTATCAATTACAGCGGTGAGAGCATAGATTTTGCTCTCGTACAGATTTATGATGAAAATAATATTATGGTTTTTGACAACGACGTTCGTTATCCCGATCTCAATGGATTAATGAAAATCAGCGCGCCAAATGATGAAAGGCTTGAGCACGGCAGGACTTATCGTGTAGAAACCTCGTATTGGCATGGTTCTATGGATAATCTTATTTATCGCCGATTGGATTATGTTACAATTCGTTAAAGGAGGCTGCCGGAATGCTTGAGAATTTATACACAACAAAAATGAGCTCCAACAGAAAAACGCTGCAAAACAGGTTTTCAAAAATCCGTTCGGAAGGCGGACGGTTTTCAAAAATCATGGCGGCTGTTATGTCTGCGGTTGTCGCTGTAACAATGCTCTGCGCGACTGTTGTTATGGCGGCTGTCGGCGCGGACGGACTGGAGCATTGGGATAAAACTGAAATATATTTCCGTGACGGAATTGATTTCAGTATGAATATAAGCGGTAAAGAAGTACCGCAGTGGCTGAAAGACGACATAGCCGGAAACGGTGATACAGTAAGCTTTAAGCTCAGAAATTATGAAGTCAGATTTCCCAACGGGCTTGTAAATTACGGCGGTTTAGCGGAAGTATCAGGTGTAAACGGCACATTTGTATATCCGTGTGAAGTTAATATCGGTATCCCGGATGGAATCGGAAGTAGTAGGTATGATAAACGTGATTTAAACATATTATACAGAGAGACAGGAGCTTCATATTTTACCGGATTATCCTATGAAAAAAGAGGTTTCGGCGGAAGCGGTCATATTATAGCATCCAGAGCAGCTGCGGATAAATACGCAGCCGACAATAATCTGGAAATCGGCACAAGGGATAACTTTGATATCTTGTTCGGCTTTTCTGAAGCCGATGAGTTAATTTCAGTTAGTTTTACAGCTTATTATAATGTTCCGAAATTCTATCATATTCAGGCGGAGCTTGCTTCCGTAAAAATGATAGGAGGCATTGAAAACAGAATTACAAATGAATGGGAGCTGGCGCCTACAGGGGGAGCATTTGCTTCTTTTGAAGAAAACTATGAAAATATTTCTACAGAATATGCGGATATTTCTGTTATATCAGCTGACACTCAAAAAATTGCTTTAAAAACTGAGATTAAATTTGAAGGAAACAACCTTATTTATGCAGATGTTTATAAGGGCAAAGAGCGCATCGGTACTATACGCGGAGAACCGCATTACGGCAATATTATCATAAATATTGATAAAACAGTCGATTCAGGCGACAAATGCAGAATTGATTTATATATAATGAATGATTATAACAGTAACCAACGCATTATTTACCGCTGGCAAAAGTATATAAGATTACAATAAGGAGGCTGCCGGAATGCTTGAGAATTTATACACAACGAAAATGAGCGCCAACAGAAAAACGCTGCAAAACAGGTTTTCGAAAATCCGTTCGGAAAGCGGACGGTTTTCGAAAATCATGGCGGCTGTTATGTCTGCTGTTGTCGCTGTAACAATGCTATGCGCTACTATCGTTATGGCGTCGATAGAATCGGAAAATGAAATAGTATATGAAGTTTATAACGGCAATACAAAAATAAATCTTCAAAATTCACCTTTTATTTATAACGATAACTATTATCTGCCCTTACGTGAAACTTTAAATGCTTTTGGTATAAATGATATAGAATATGACAACGGAACAATCAAAATCACAATGCCGGACGCTCAGCGCAGACGCTGGGCTTGGGCAAACTATTGCGAAATATCATTGACAAGCGACGAGGTTATATATAAAAACGGTAATGCCGGAACTTCAAGCATGGACAAACCCCCGGTTCTAAAAAACGGAACCGTTTATGTAACGGAGCATTTTTTCTCCGACTTAATAAGAGCCGGTCAAATTCCCGGCTTCCGTTTTAAGGTTATCAGAGATTTATCGCCGGAAAGCTATTATAATATAGGCGAGGAAGTCTTTATAGGTACGTTGGAGGAACAGGAGCGGTTTGAGCCTGATGGGGATAATTTTGTAAAAAGAATCATTGTCGATGAAAACAGAAACACTGTAGCGGTAATTCCGGTAGAAAATCAAATGCCGGATAAAGTACACTCTGTTGAACGAAACGGCAATTGTTTCAGCGCCGATAACTATACAGGGTTATTTCAGGGATGTTTTTACAATATGAGTTCCGCCGGAAAGGCGGTATACAAAAACAGCGGAATTGTAGTCTATCAGTCAAATAACCCCGCCGCCTTCATTCCTGCTGTATGGCAGATTAATATTCCTCAGCCGGATTTGTCGGCGCTTGACGAGGTTATTCAGTAACAGCTTAAAGAGGCTGCTTCGGCGGCCTCTTTAAAATACTTTTATACTCTGTATATATAATTATCCTTGCGCGGTTTCAGCGGAGCCTTTTCGCCGTAACCGAGTACGCAGTGACCGATTCCCTCGTAATCGCCTTCGATTCCCCACTGCTTAAGCAGAGCCTTACCTTCCGCACTCTCAAATTCCTCCTTCGCGCGGTGTATCCAGCAGGACTGAACACCTAACGCTTCGGCGGCATTCATCAGATTACCCATGACCAACGAACCGTCATACAGATATGTTGGTATATTTTTATCTGCAAGCACTATGATTACTGTTGCAGCGCCGTAAAACGGATCGGTATCTGAGCCCATAATTGACGCGTTCATCCTTGACAGCCGGGAAATTGTTTCCTCATCCTGTACCGCTACCATAATAGGGGACTGCCTGCCCATTCCGGTAGGCGCGTACATTCCCGCATCGATAATTATATTAAGCTGTTCCTCAGCCACCGGTCTGCCGTCAAACTTCTTGCATGAACGGCGTGATTTTAATGTGTTGATTGTGTCCGTCATTTTAAAATTCCTCCGATAATTATTAGTTTTATAATATAATTATACCACATACTGTCCGATATATCAACAAAAAAATCTAAATATTTCAATATAAACTGCGTATAATAAATATAATTACTTATAATTGTGTAAAAAATTTTTTGCTGCTGTGCAAACCTTACAAAGCGCACGCAGATTGATAAAAAAATATCATGCATATTTGTAATTGACAAACTATTAACAATGTGCTATACTATTATCAAGTCAAGATTGACAACAATTTATCAAGCATATATAAAGAAAGGACGCTTAATTATGGAAAAGTATTTGGTAGACAGTGTTGAAATGCTCGAAAAAAAGCTCGCTGACGTCCGCAAGGCTCAGAGAGAATTTGCAACATTCTCACAGGAAAAGGTTGATAAGATTTTTAAAGCTGCCGCTGTTGCTGCTAACCAGGCACGTATCCCGCTTTCAAAAATGGCTGTTGAAGAAACAGGCATGGGTATTGTTGAGGATAAGGTTATCAAAAACAATTATGCAGCTGAATATATTTATAATAAGTACAAGAATGAGAAAACCTGCGGTATCATTGAGCAGGATGACGCCTTCGGCATAAAGAAGATTGCGGATCCGCTTGGAGTTATAGCCGCGGTTATTCCGACAACAAACCCGACTTCAACAGCTATCTTTAAGACATTAATCTGCTTAAAGACAAGAAACGGTATCATCATCAGTCCTCATCCGAGAGCTAAAAAGTGTACCGTTGAGGCTGCAAGAATCGTATTGGAGGCTGCTGTTGCGGCAGGCGCTCCGGAGAACATTATCGGCTGGATTGACGTTCCGTCACTTGATATGACAAACCTCGTCATGAAAGAAGCTGACTGCATTCTCGCAACAGGCGGTCCCGGAATGGTTAAGGCTGCTTACTCATCAGGCAAGCCGGCTTTGGGCGTTGGTGCAGGAAACACACCGGCGATTATCGATGACTCTGCTGACATTTTACAGGCGGTTAACTCGATTATTCACTCAAAAACATTTGATAACGGTATGATCTGCGCATCTGAGCAGAGCGTTATCGTTAATAAGAATATCTATGATGAGGTTAAGAAGGAATTCCTCTACAGAGGCTGCTACTTCTTAAAGGAAGACGAGATTGAAAAGGTAAGAAAGACTATTATTATCAACGGCTCGCTCAATGCGAAGATTGTGGGTCAGAAGCCGGTTACAATTGCCGCACTCGCAGGCGTAACTGTTCCGGAGGAAACAAAGATTCTTATCGGTGAGGTTGAAAGCGTTGACATTAGTGAGGAATTTGCTCATGAGAAGCTTTCACCGGTTCTCGCTATGTATAAGGCGGAAGATTTTGCAGATTCATTATCAAAGGCTGAGCAGTTAATCGCTGACGGCGGTTATGGTCATACTGCTTCAATCTACCTCAACCCGGTAACTGAAACAGAAAAAATCAACGAATTTGCAGAAAGAATGAAAACCTGCCGTATTCTGATAAATACCCCTTCATCACACGGCGGCATAGGCGACCTCTACAACTTTAAGCTTGCTCCGTCGCTTACACTCGGCTGCGGCTCATGGGGCGGCAACTCGGTTTCGGAGAACGTAGGTATCAAACACTTATTGAATATCAAGACAGTTGCAGAGAGGAGAGAAAACATGCTTTGGTTCAGAGCGCCTGAAAAGGTTTATATAAAGAAGGGCTGCCTCCCCGTTGCACTTGATGAGTTAAAGAATGTACTTGGCAAGAAGAAGGCATTTATCGTAACAGACGAGTTCTTATATAAGAGCGGTATGTCAAAGAGAATTACCGATAAGCTTGACGAAATGGGCATTATGCACAAGACCTTCTTCAACGTTGCTCCGGATCCGTCACTTGCGTGCGCTAAAGCCGGAGCTAAGGAAATGGCTGATTTTGAGCCGGATGTAATAATCGCGCTCGGCGGCGGCTCGGCTATGGACGCAGGTAAAATTATGTGGGTTCTTTATGAGCATCCGGAGGCTGACTTCATGGATATGGCTATGCGCTTCATTGATATAAGAAAGCGTGTTTACACATTCCCGCACATGGGTGACAAGGCTATGTTTATTGCCGTTCCGACTTCGGCAGGTACAGGTTCGGAGGTTACTCCGTTTGCGGTTATTACAGACGAATCGACAGGTATTAAGTATCCGCTTGCCGATTACGAGTTAATGCCGGATATGGCTATTGTTGACGCTGACCTCATGATGAGTATGCCGAAGGGACTTACCTCAGCATCGGGTATTGACGCTCTGACACACGCATTAGAGGCTTATGCGTCCGTTATGGCTACAGAGTTTACAGACGGTATCGCATTAAAGGCTATTCAGACAATCTTCGACTACCTCCCGGCTGCTTATAATAACGGCGCGTCAGACCCGAAGGCAAGAGAAAAGATGGCTCACGCTTCATGCATGGCAGGTATGGCATTTGCAAACGCATTCCTTGGTGTATGCCACTCAATGGCTCACAAGCTCGGCGCTTACCACCACCTTCCGCACGGAGTTGCAAACGCGCTCCTTATCACGGATATTTTACGCTATAATGCAGCAGAGGCTCCGTCAAAGATGGGAACCTTCCCGCAGTATGAGCATCCGCACACACTTGCGCGCTATGCTGAAATTGCAGACTTCCTCCACCTCGGCGGAAACACAGATGAGGAAAAGCTTGACCTCTTATGCGCTAAGATTGAGGAATTAAAGAAGGCTGTCGGAATTAAGGGCTCAATTAAGGAATACGGCATTGAGGAGGATAAGTTCCTTGAAACACTCGATGAAATGACAGAAATGGCATTCGATGACCAGTGTACGGGAGCTAATCCGAGATACCCGCTCATGAGCGAAATGAAGGATATTTACCTCAAGTGCTATTACGGAGAATAATTTTAGAGTCTGTCCGTAATTAAAGAAGCGCATTAGCGCATGCCGAGGCTTTTTGAGGAAATATGACGGAAAATCAGCAGGCAGGACGCGCTTAATTTACGGATAGGTTCTTAATATGCGGGGGACGTAAGGTCTTCCGCATATAAATTATATTTCAATAAGGAAGGAATGAGATTATGAATTTGGACACAATCATTGCTGAACGCAAAGACAAAAAGATATACCGTGACGGTAATCTTTCGATCAAGGTTTTTGATGAAACCTATAACACTGCGGCAGTTCTGAATGAGGCATTAAACACTGCCCGTATCGAGGAAACAGGTCTTAACATACCGAAAATCCATGAGGTAACAAAGATTGACGGTAAGTGGGCTATTGTTACAGACTTTATCGAGGGAGAAACTCTTGCTTCGCTGATGGAGAAGAATCCGGACAAAGAGGACGAATATCTCGAATTATTCGTTGACACACAGCTCAATATTCAGAACAAGTCCTGTCCGCTTCTGACAAAAATTCATGACAAGATGAACAGAAAAATCAGCGAGTCAAAGCTTGACGCGACAACGCGCTATGAGCTTCACACACGTCTTGGCGGCATGAAGAAGCATACAAAGGTATGCCACGGCGATTACAATCCGTCAAATGTAATCATTACCGCTGACGGTACACCGTATGTTCTGGACTGGGCTCACGCAACACAGGGCAATGCTTCGGAGGACGTTGCGAGAACATATCTCCTCTTTAAGCTTGCAAAGAAGGACGCTCTTGCCGAAAAGTACTTAAAGCTGTTCTGCAAGAAGAGCGATACGGCTATTCAGTACGTTCAGTCATGGCTCCCGATTGTAGCTGCTTCACAGCTTGTTAAGGGCAAGCCGGAGGAAAAGGATTTCCTTGAAAGCTGGATTAACGTTGTTGAATACGAATAATTTATTGCTTTAAAAATAGCTATACCGCTGATATTCCGGCGGTATAGCTATTTTGTTATAATTGTTTATAGCAGCTTAGACCTTGAAATAATCAGTGATGTATGTTAAAATAAAAATATAAGTTAAGGAACCACTGATTAATTAACGCCTAACGGCTTAGCACGTATTGAACTTGCATATTTTCCGTCATATCATACAAAAATCTCTCGACATACGTGAGTATGCCTTCGATCTTTTTATATAATCTGACGAAAAATCTGACTGTGTTCACTGCGTACTATATTTAATCAGTGCTTCCTTAAATCAATGCTGCAAAAGCTGATCAAAAAGATATGGGATATTGGAAGGGCAGCAACCCCGTGAATACCCGGAGAAAGGAAAATATAAATGAAAATACTGATAATTGAAGATGATTTAAGCTTAATAAACGGTTTGTCATTTGCCATTAAAAAGCATGGATATGAATTGGACATTGCCCGTACAAGCAGTGAGGCGGATGTGGTATTGTCGGAAGGAAAATATGACTTGGTGCTTTTGGATGTATCACTTCCCGATGGCTCCGGCTTTGATATATGTAAAAAAATCAGGCTGACGTCAAAGGTGCCTATTATTTTTCTCACAGCCGCAGATGAGGAAACGGATATAATAATGGGACTTGATATCGGCGGCGATGATTATATAACAAAGCCCTTTAAGCTGGCAGTGCTTATGGCGAGAATAAATGCAATTCTGCGAAGAAGCAGTAATTTCAGCGAAACAGATGCGGAGCTTAGCTCAAACGGCATAACGGTACAGCGGCTGAAAGGAAGGGTATATAAAAACGGACGGCAAATTGATTTAACCGCAAGTGAATATAAGCTGCTGTGTATGTTTATGGAGAATCCTGATATTGTACTTTCTGCGGAACAGATTCTAAGCAGATTATGGGACTGCAATGAAAACTATGTTGACAATAACACTCTTACCGTGTATATCCGCAGACTTCGGGCAAAAATAGAGGATAATCCGAGCAGGCCCGAAAGAATAATGACCATCAGGGGCATGGGATATAAGTGGCGGGTGTAATATGAAAATATTGATGAATAAAAATATAAAATCCCTTTTCAGAGCGGTATGGGTATGTATCTTTATATTTGTATTAATTTGCACGGTCTTAATAATTTTTGAAGTGAAAAATGCCGCAGTTTATATTTTGGTATGCACTTTGTGCTTGTTTTTTGCGATATTGGCGTACTTATATAAATACTTTACCGAACAGAATAAAATTATCGAAGCCGCTGAAGCAAAGCTTACCGAATACATTTCCGGCAATTGTGACGCACGGATTGAATGTGATGATGAGGGAGAATTATATAAACTGTTTCATAAGGTAAATATGCTTGCCGGGGTTTTGAATGCTCACGCTGAAAATGAATTAAAATCCAAGGAGTTTTTGAAAAATACCATATCTGACATTTCACATCAGCTTAAGACTCCTCTTGCGGCGCTTAATATCTATAACGGCATTATACAGGATGAAGCGGAAGCCTCATCTGAAATCAAGGAATTTACTGAGCTTAGCGAACAGGAACTTGACCGTATAGAAATACTGGTACAGAACCTTTTGAAAATTACTAAGTTTGATGCGGGTGCAATAACGATTGAGAAAGCTCCGGAGAATGTTTCCGAAATGATGAAAAACGTAAAAAAGCATTTCTTATTTCGCGCCGAACGGGAGAAAAAGCAAATTATCTTAACAGGTGAAGAAAATATCGCCTTATTATGCGATAGAGAGTGGCTTATGCAAGCAATAGACAATATTGTTAAAAATGCACTTGACCACACATCAGAGGGCGGAATAATCAGTATTGAGTGGAAGATGTTTGCATCGGTTGTACAGATTATAATAAAAGATAACGGAAGCGGAATACATCCCGAAGATTTGCATCATATATTCAAAAGATTTTACCGCAGCAGATTTTCAAAAGATACACAAGGCGTCGGGCTGGGGTTATCGCTTGCAAAAACCATTGTTGAATTAAATAACGGCACAATTGAGGTTGACAGCGAGCTTGGCAGAGGAACAACATTTGTTATTAATTTTTTGATTCCTACAAAATTGTAGGGTTAAAGTAAGATTACGGTAGGATTTGCGTGTTATTATTAAAGCACACAAAATAAAAGAGGTGTTTTATATGAATTTATTAGAGGTCAAACAACTAAGCAAAACCTACGGCAGCGGTGAAACGTCTGTGCATGCATTAAAGGACGTCAGCTTTTCTGTACCTAAAGGCGAATTTGTTGCAGTAATCGGAGAATCGGGAAGCGGAAAATCAACGCTTCTCAATATGATAGGCGCGCTTGATACTCCCACATCAGGTAAGGTGATTATTGACGGCAAGGATATTTTTTCAATGAAAGACAGTAATCTGACAATATTTCGGCGCAGAAATATAGGTTTTATTTTTCAGGCATTTAATCTTATTCCGGAGCTGACGGTCGAACAAAATATAATATTTCCTGTTCTGCTTGACTATCAAAAGCCGGATAAAAGGTATTTAGAAGAATTGTTAACGGTACTGAGTCTGAAAGAACGCCGTCATCATCTGCCGCGTCAATTGTCAGGCGGACAGCAGCAGAGGGTGGCAATAGGCCGCGCGTTGATTACGCGTCCATCACTTATACTTGCGGATGAACCGACAGGAAATCTTGATACGCAAAACAGCAGCGAGGTAATCTCAATGTTGAAGGAAGCGTCAAAGAAATATGAGCAGACCATTATAATGATTACGCATAACCGCTCTATTGCGCAGGCTGCGGACCGCGTATTGCAGGTGTCGGACGGAATTATGACCGATTTTGGGAGGTGCCGCGAATGAAAAGCTATCTCAGTCTTATACCGATTTCCGCAAAGGTGAGGAAAAAACAAAACAGAATGACAATAATCTGTATCGTGCTTGCGGTATTTCTTGTTAGTGCGGTATTTTCTATGGCAGATATGGGCGTCCGGGCAGAAAAAGTAAATATGATTAACAAGCATGGGAACTGGCACATAAAGCTTCATGGGGTAAGCGAAGATACAGCTAAGCATATATGCAGTGAACCTGAAATTTCAGCCTCGTCTTGGTATGACGCAATAAACTATAAGATAGACAAGGATTATTATATTAACGGCAAAAAAACAGCATTGGCAGGTATTGAAGAAGCTTATATTAATAATATATTTGTTTCTGAAATCGATGGAAATTTTCCGCAGAATGAGAAAGATGTAATGCTTACTTCAAACGCAAGAGATATTCTCGGCATAAGCATAGGCGACAATATCACAGTCAACACTCCCGGCGGAGAGATGAATTATACTGTATCCGGCTTCAAGTATGACGAATCAGCTGTATTTTATGACGCGGTCGTTGCGTTTATGAATAAGAAAGGTTTTAATGAGGCTTGCAATTTTACAGGCAGCATAGACTCCTATCCTGAGTATTATATTAGATTTAATAAGCGCATCAATGTACAGAAAGCAATTGCGCAAATAAAGGAGGAATATGGACTTACGGACGAAAATATATCTGAAAATGCCGCTATTATGGGACTTGAGGGCTTTAGCAGTAATTCATATATTAATGGCTTTTATGGGATTGCGGCAGTGTTGGTATTGCTCGTTCTGATTGCCGGTGTTCTTATGATTTCGAGCAGCATGAACAGTAATGTTGCGCAGCGGACACAGTTTTTCGGAATGTTAAGGTGTATAGGAGCAAGCAAAAAGCAAATTGCACGCTTTGTTCGTCTTGAAGCGCTGAATTGGTGCAAAACAGCCATTCCGGCGGGCATAGCCATTGCAGTGATTATAACTTGGGGGCTGTGCGGGTTGCTGAAGTTTGTTATAGGCGGTGAATTTTCTGATATTCCGCTTTTTGCCTTAAGTCCGGTTGGAATTATATTCGGAATTGTCATTGGAATAGTAACCGTTCTGATAGCGGCGCAGTCGCCGGCAAAACGAGCTGCGAAAACTTCGCCTGTTGCGGCGGTGACAGGAAATGCGGGCAGTTCAAACAATATTTGTCGAGGAGTATATACTTATTTCGGAAAAATCGAAACCTTGCTCGGTATTCATCATGCTGCCGCCTCAAAGAAAAATCTTGTGCTTATGACGCTTTCGTTTGCGGTAAGCATCATAATGTTTTTGGTTTTTTCCTCAATGCTTGGGTTTGTAGAACACGCTTTGCCTTCGCTTCGGTCATATACTCCCGATGTATCAATAGCAAACGCAGATGGGAATTGTTCAATAGACAGAGGGTTATATAATGAAATCTATGGCAGGCAAGGGGTGAAGAATGTTTACGGAAGTATGTTTAATCTTCATACTCCCGTATTATCCGGCAAGACTGATGAGGTTGATTTGATTTCATATGACGATTATATGCTTAACTGGTCAGAAAACAACGCTTTGCTTGACGGGGATTTATCGAAAATTTTAGGAGACAGTAAGTATGCTTTTACAATTCATAATAAAACAAGTATTCTAAAAAAGGGCGATAAAATACAAATAGGTGATGAAGAAATTGAGATTGCGGGTGAACTGTCAACAGGAATATGGTCGGATGGTGAAGCTACGGTTGTTTGTTCCGAAGAAACCTTTACACGCCTTACAGGCAAAAACAATTACACGACTTTATGTATTAAGCTTGACGGGGATGCGGCTGAAAGCGATGTAGCGGCTCTGCGCAATTTGGCGGGCGAAAATTCGTTTACTGATTTTCGGAAAAGCAATCGTCAAAACAGAAGCACATATTGGCTGTTTAGTATTTTAGTATACGGATTCCTGGCTGTTATAGCTTTGATTACTGTGTTTAATATAATGAACAATATTTCAATGAGTGTATCGGCAAAAATTACACAGTACGGAGCAATGCGCGCAATCGGTATGGATGCGGGGCAGCTTACAAAAATGATTGCGGCTGAAGCGGCAACATATGCTGTGCTTGGCTGCATTATAGGAATTGCTGTGGGACTGCCGATGAATAAAGCGTTTTTTGAAACAATGGTAACATCTCATTTCGGAGAACCGTGGGAATTTCCTGTTTTGGCAATAGCGGTAATTCTCGCAGTAGTTATTGCTTCATGTGCCGCGGCGGTATACGCGCCGTCAAAGAGGATTAAGGGCATAGCAATAACCGAAACGATAAATGAATTGTAAGAGCCTATCCGTAAATTAAGCGCATCCTGCATACCGGTTTTCCGTTATATTGTCCCGAAAACCGGTATGCGTCAGATTTTTGGGATAATCCGGCGGAAAATCCGGCTTCGCAATATGCGCCTCTTTAATTACGGATAAAAGTATTGACCGCTCGTTTGAAGGTGAAGCTAACGGGCGGCCGTTTTTTATTCAATATTTTTTAGTCTTTCCACATTTCCGCCGTACATGGCTTTTCTGTGAATATTCATGAAACCGTGCTTAAAGCTTTCGCAGTATTTATCCATCGCGTCCATGACAGTTTCCGGCTTCAGATTATATGCGCTTCCTACGCTTATGAGCATTTCAAGTGTAAGCACTCCGTTTTCGTCCGAAATTTTTTTAATATCAAATATATGAGGACGAATATCACTGTCCCTGACGCCGCTCTTGGTTTTCTTTGGAACTGTAAGCTCTTTATTTGAAAGAAATGCTTCAATATCCGCCTTGCCCTCATACTCCGTTTCAACAACATACAATGCCTTGTCAATCTTGGTTATGTCAATCTCCTTTGCATTGAGCTTGAAGCAGCTGTATGCCTTAAAGCCGGGGGGGAAGGCTTTATTCAGGATTTCAACAATTTCTCTCGGCTTGAAGCCGTCCTCAAAGCCTACCTTCATAAATTCACATTCTGACGTAACCCCAACGGACATAGGCTGAGCAATTGTCATTACCGGATGCGGGTTGAAGCCCTGTGAAAATATGAACTGTAAATCTGTGCGTCTTACTGTGCGGTGAAAACAGCGCATGAAATCAAGGTGAGAAATATACTTCACACGGTCATCTCTGCCGTATTTGAGTATGTAGTTACTCATTGCTCTCACCTCGTTTCTCAAAGCATACTCCTGTGCCGAAGGAGGCTATGCCGCAGCCGGCGCATTTCTCGCGGCAGTTTGGAGTAGTAACCGCCTGTTTTGCTCTTTCATTTTCCCGGATAAAAAATTGCTTTGTAACTCCGATGTCAATATGATCCCACGGCAGAACCTCCTCATAGGAGCGTTCTCTTGCACTGTAAAAATCCGGATCAATGCCAAGCTCATCAAAGGTTTCCATCCACTTGTCAAAATCAAAGTAATCCGTCCAGCCGTCAAACTTGCAGCCCTTTTCAACTGCGCGGATAATCACGCTGCACAACCTCCTGTCACCGCGCGCAAAAACACCTTCGAGATAGCTTGTCTTGTTATCGTGATAGTTGTATTTTATCCTTCTTGTTTTGATATTGTCCAGTATAATGTGCTGCTTGTGAATAAGCTGTTCGCGGGTATTCTGTCCGACCCACTGAAATGCGGTAAACGGTTTGGGAACAAAGCTTGATGAGCTTACCGTTATATTGATATTTTTTGCGCGCTCCTCCTTCGGAATTGCGAAATACACATCAAGAACCTTATGGGCAAGCTCTGCGATGCCCTTAACATCATCGAGAGTTTCGAACGGCAGACCTATCATGAAATACAGCTTGACATTGCTCCAGCCGCCTCTGAACAGTAAATTCGTTGAATGAAGTATGTTCTCCTCCGTAATATTTTTATTGATAACATCACGCATTCTCTGAGTACCGGCTTCCGGGGCAAAGGTAATGCCTGTTTTTCTGACCTTCTGAACCTTTTCCATTAAATCAAGCGAAAAATTGTCGATTCTCAGCGACGGCAGTGAAAGACCGATTTTCTTCCTTTCCGTAATATCAAGCAGTCCGTCTGTCAGATCCGGAAGTCCGCTGAAATCGCTTGTGGAAAGTGAGGACAAGGAAATTTCGTCATAACCGCTGCATTCGAGAAGCGTCTCGGCAAGATTCATAAGGGTATCCGGCTTCCGCTCTCTTAACGGTCTGTAGATATATCCCGCCTGGCAGAAACGGCAGCCGCGCAGACAGCCGCGCATAACCTCCAGCATAACTCTGTCATGCACAACATCGCCGTAGGGGACGATTATGGAATCCGGAGCCTTTGCTGCGTTGAAGTCCTTCATAATGCGTTTTCTGATTTTAGATTTTGCATTTGGATTGTTTGGAGTAATGCTCTTTACGGTGTTGTCCTCGTTGTAGCAGATGTCATAGAAGGACGGAACATATATTCCGTCCAGCCGCGCGATTGTTTCAAGATAATCCTTTTTATTCTGCTTGCCGCTTTTTTTCCATTTCACGTATTCATCAGTGACCTCGTGAATCATTTCTTCGCCTTCACCGAGCATTACAAAGTCAAATATATCCGCAATAGGCTCACAGTTGTAGGCAACCGGTCCTCCTGCGCATATAATAGGGAAGCTTTCATCTCTGTCCTTTGCAAGAACAGGTACTTCCGCAAGATTAAGCATATGCACGATATTTGAATATGCCAGCTCATACTGAAGGGTAAAGCCGAGTATGTCAAAGTGAGTAACCTCATCTCCGGATTCAAGGGCAAAAAGCTTCATTCCGTGAAGCTTCATCTGCTCCTCCATATCTGTCCAAGGAGTGAAAACTCTTTCACACCATGTATCCTCGCGCTCATTAAGCGTATGATAAAGAATCTTCAGTCCCAGATGTGACATGGCAATTTCGTAGGTATCCGCAAAACAGAAGCCCCAGCGGACGTCAACCCTGTTCGGATTTTTCATAACCGAATTAAGTTCGCCTCCGGTGTACCTTGTCGGCTTTGTTACTCCCGCAAGTATTTTATCCCTCGTTGTTATCATTTTTCGTTTCTCCGTTTTTGTCTGAATTTTTTCTGCGGCTTTCAATAAGCTCGTTTACCTTGGAAATTGCGCCGGGAACCATATCGATTATACGGTCAACCGGCGAGGAGCCGCCGTCCATTGAAATTAAGCGTACATTGCCGCTGTTAATAACCAGAAATGCCTCCGCCTTAATGCTTGCGCCGCCGCCGATTCCGCCGGCAAAGGTTCCGTCAGAGCTGCCGTTGTTCTTCGCGGTAAAATCACCGCCGCCGCCGCCGAAGCCGTAGGATACTCGTGTAATCGGAATAACAATTGTTCCGTCCTCGGCCGTTACGGGACTTCCGATAATTGAATCGGCGTCAAATGTCGCTTTGATGTTTGATATAGCGCTTTCAAGCATTTCTTGTACCTTGTTAGCCATAATATTAATCCTCTCTTAACAGTTTTCTTGCCTTAAAAAGTGCTGAAACAAGCGCAGGAATAAGCCCCGCAATATTAAATATATTTGTATAGAGTTTAATATACGCGCCTGCGTCAATAAGCCTGTTGTTCCAGTCCGGCTCAATGCTGACGGAAAATTGTTTCAGCTTCATGTATCCGTCCATAAGTCCGATAAGACTGTAAATAAATCCGTTCGCCGCACCGACAGTCATACCTGTAAACATTGCGTCTTCGGTACCGATACGCGCCTCAACCGCAAAATTTTTGATTTCTATAGTGCGTGATACAAGCCTTGAAACGATTTCTGAAATATCCTTGCTCATGCCTGTAAGTAAACGGTACATTTTTCTTATGGATTTGATCATGTTTACTTTGTTTTTTTCTATGGTGTTTTTTTCGTCGGTCTGTTCCGGTTTTTCCGGCTTTTGTTCGGCTTTTTTTGCTTTTGGGAAAACGGGTATTTTTATAAAAAGAAATTTTACAAAAAGCTCAATCCCCTCAAGCCCGTCCGAATATGAAACGGTAAAGACCGCATTAATCGGAATAAGCGAGATTATTAGCAGGAATATGAGAACAGCTGCGATAATCCAAACAGCAAGCATTATTTTTCCTCACAATTATTTTCATTCTCAGCCTGCGCGGTATCATCTGCGGCGCTGATTTCTCCGCTGCTGACGTTTTCCGAAATGCCGCCGGTCTCGGCGGCGCTGCCATTCCCGGAAGCGGTGCGGCTGCTTTCCGCAGAACTGTCACTTCCGGCAGAATTGAATTCATCTGCGGCGAGGTCATCAACACTTATTTGGTCGGGATGAACGTCATTCATTGCGCTGAGTCCGAGATTATTAAAATCAATTTCAGGAAGCTCCTGCGGCGATGACAGTCCGAAGCAGCGCAGAAATGTATCCGTTGTCTTGTAAAGTATCGGACGGCCGGGCGCGTCAAGCCTGCCGCATTCGTCAATAAGTCCTCGCTCGTAAAGTCTGTTCACGCATCCGTCCGAGTTCACGCCGCGTATTTTTTCAATCATTCCGCGCGTTATCGGCTGCTTGTAGGCAATGATTGCCAGAGCTTCCATTGCCGCGTTTGATAACGGCTGATTCCTCTGTTCTCCTAATATTTCCTGAATGTAAGCATAATATTCAGGACGTGAGCAAATTTGATAGCCATCGTTTATATCAATGATATTGAAGCCGCGCCTGTTGAGGTTATATTCCGCCTTCAAATCGGTTACAGCATTTCTGACCGCGTTTATGTCGGTGTCAAGCACAACGGCAAGCTTAGCAGCCTTGACCGGCTCTCCCGCGGCAAAAAGTATGCCTTCAATTGCGTATTTTATATTTTCCATTTAATTCTCCGTTTTTGTTGATGCGGTGAGGATAAAGTCGCCTTCCTCGTCACTGTAGGAAGCAAACAGCTTGTTTCCTTTTATCATCTCAAGCACCGCAAGAAAGGTTGCAATCATTTCCGGTCTTGAATCGGTGGGGAGAAAGAGCGTTTTGAAATTAATCCGCTTCTTTTTGTATATCCGTGTACAGATTTTTTCGACCATATCGTCAACGGAAACCTTTTCCCTTCCGACAATGCCGGAAAACGCGCGCTTTGTCGGCTCCTGCTTCCGTATCTGACGCTGCAATATTGAATTGAACGCATCGAGCAGAGCCTGAACCTCATGGTGACGGTCATACTCAGGCACCGGAAATTTAATCTTTTCCTCCTGACGGAATACCATGTATCGGGAGGAAAATTCACTCTTGCGCAGTTCAAGGGACGCTTCCTTAAATTTCTGATACTCGGCAAGTCTTTGGGCAAGCTCCTCGCGCGGATCCTCCTCGTCCTCCTTTTCGGGCTTTGGGAGCAGCATTCTTGATTTTATGTATAGAAGCTGAGACGCCATGACAACAAACTCGCCGGTGTTGTCAAGCGCCGATTCTTCAATGTCCTGTATCGCTTCAAGGTATTGGTCGGTAATTTCCACAATAGGAATATCATAAATGCTTACCTTGTTTTTTTGAATAAGAGTAAGCAGGAGATCGAGAGGACCGTCGAAGCATTCAAGATGGTATTTTATTTCCGGCATTTATATCACCATCTGCAATATATGCATAATAGGCGTCCAGATAGCATTGACGGCTATATTGACGCCTGTGCCGATAATTGTGCTGAATGCGCCGCTTAATGAAAGAAGCATGATAAGGAGCATACTGTAGCGTTCATAGCGGAGCATTGTGTAATAAGCCCTGTCCGGGATAAGCACGCCCAAAACCTTAGAGCCGTCAAGCGGCGGAATTGGAATAAAGTTAAATACCATGAAGCAGAGATTTCTTACCGCAAAGGTAATGACGAAGGACTGCACCGCGGATATAACCGAGGCATTAACGAGTCCGGTTTTATATACAACGATAATGAACAGCGCGTAAAGCACGAACATTATAATTGACATAAGCAGATTTGCCAATGGTCCTGCGGCAGCGGTAAGGGCAGTTCCCTTTTTTACGTTTTTATAGTACATTGGATTTATTCCGACAGGCTTTGCCCAGCCGAAGCCTGTGAGTATCATAAGTATGGTTCCTACAGGGTCAAGATGAGCGAGCGGATTTATAGTAAGCCTTCCCTGCATACGCGGGGTAGGGTCACCGAGCTTTGTTGAAACCCAGGCATGCGCAAGCTCATGTCCCGTCAAAGCGATTAAGGTAATAGCCGCGTTAATCAGCAGCCTGATAGGCGATTCTATTAAATTCTGTAAAAACATACCATCATTCTCCTTGATATAAATATATACTCATTATACTATAAATCAATTTAAAAATCAATACCTAAAATGCCCATAAATTCAATATTTATTATTTTCTTCTTATCCTTTTTCAAAAAGCTGCATTTAAGGAACCGCTGATTAATTAACGCCTAACGGCTTAGTACGCATTGAACTTGCATATTTTCCGTCATATCATACAAAAATCTCTCGATATACGCGAGTATGCCTTCGATCTTTTTATATAATCTGACGAAAAATCTGACTGTGTTCACTGCGTACTATATTTAATCAGTGCTTCCTTAATCCGGCAAACCGGATTTTACTTTGTCAATTGACCGGAGGTAATCATTGAGGCATATGTTTAGGCTTATAAATGCAAAGAACAGGAACGATAAAGCATGATTATCGTTCCTGTTAACTCTACCATTTTTAAAATATACTTTTATCCGTTTTTTTTATCAGTTCTGATTTGTATCCGTAAGATAATCCACCTCAAACCCGAGAGCTTCCGCGACAAATCTCACGGGGATATATGTGCGGTCATCAACGATACGCGCGGCGGTATCCATTTTTACTGTTTCGCCGTTCACGTCCATGTTTTCATCTCCTATACGCAGCACTATGTTTTCATCACTGCCGTCAATTGATACCGTTTGTGACGCGGCATCGTACTCTACCTTGCAGCCTATGCTTTCTGCTACGGCTCGTATGGGAATCTGCGTGCGGCTGTTTTCATCAATAAACGGCTGTGCGTCCGGGAATGTAACCTCACTTCCGTCCGCGTTAATTTTTATCTTACCGCCATCGTTCATAACATTTAATACGTAAGCGTAAAATAATACAGCGGATTGAATTAATCTCCATCTTATGTGAAAATA
>JAUNPN010000128.1 GCA_030536655.1 bacterium
AAAATCTGACTGTGTTCACTGCGTACTATATTTAATCAGTGCTTCCTTAACGAATTATTTAAACAGGCTGCAATGAAGCTTATCCGTTTTCATTACAGCCTGTTTCATTTTATATATCATTAATTTAATGATATATTCCTTGACTTTAATGTATTGTTTTGTACATTATACCGTTTTTTCGCTGAAAATATTGAAATTCAGACAATACGGGTGTATAATATATTTAAAATGTATGAAAGGGATAAAACAATGCACAATCGTGAAAATATAAGAAACATCGCAATAATCGCGCACGTTGACCACGGCAAGACAACCCTCGTTGACGCCATGCTTGCACAGAGCGGAACCTTCCGCGAAAATGAGGCGGTCGAGGAAAGAGTCATGGATTCAAATGACCTTGAACGTGAACGCGGAATCACCATTTTAGCAAAAAACACATCACTCTATTATAAAGGTGTTAAGATTAATATTATAGACACACCAGGACACGCCGATTTCGGCGGCGAGGTTGAGCGTGGTCTTGAAATGGTTGACGGAGTTCTTCTTCTTGTTGACGCTTTCGAAGGCTGTATGCCGCAGACTCGTTTTGTCCTCTCAAAAGCTCTTGCCTTAAATCTCCAGCCTATCATTGTTGTTAATAAGGTTGACCGTCCGAATGCCCGCCCGTTTGAGGTTGTGGACGAGGTTCTTGAGCTTTTTATTGACCTTGGTGCAACAGAGGAACAGCTTGACACTCCTGTTATCTTTGCATCGGGACGTGACGGCTGGGCAACCGCAGAGTACAATCCGGAGGAGCCAAAGCAGGATTTAAAGGAGCTGTTCGAATTAATAATAAACGCTATCCCCTGCCCTGACTGCGAAGACAACGCACCTTTCCAGATGCTTGTTTCCAATATTGATTATGATGACTATACCGGACGAATCGCAGTAGGAAAAATCCAGCGCGGTTCAATAAAAACAGGAATGCCCTTAGTAATCTGCCGCCCGGACGGAAAGCTTGGTCATGCGAAAGCGACAAAGCTTTACACGTTCGAGGGTCTTTCAAGAAGCTCCGCCGAAGAAGTCGGCGCAGGCGATGTTGTCGCAATTTCGGGTATTGCAGACATCAACATAGGCGAAACAGTCTGCGACTGCAATAATCCGGAGCCGCTTCCGTTTGTAAAGATTGACGATCCGGTACTTTCAATGACCTTCAGCGTAAATGACAGTCCGTTTGCCGGCAAGGACGGTAAATTTGTTACCTCGCGTCATCTGCGCGACAGACTTTTCAGAGAGCTTGACTCGAATGTAAGTCTGAGAGTTGAAGAAACCGATACGACAGAAGCGTTCACTGTTTCAGGACGAGGTGAACTGCATTTATCAGTATTAATTGAGAATATGCGCCGCGAAGGCTATGAATTCCAGGTTTCAAATCCTGTTGTTATATACAAAAACATTGACGGTAAAAAATGTGAGCCTATCGAACGTCTTACCATTGATGTGCCTTCAGAGTTTACAGGTGTGGTTATGGATACAGTAGTTCAGCGCATGGGTTCAATGACCAATATGCTGCCGACAGCCCAAAACTACACACGGCTTGAATTCCTTATCCCGTCAAGAGGACTTATAGGCTTCAGAAGTGAAATTCTCACAGCAACAAAGGGTACAGCCATAGTAAACAGTATTCTCGAATGCTACGAGCCGTACAAAGGCGATTTCAGCGGCCGTTCACGCGGTACCTTAATCGCATGGGAGGACGGCGAAACAATAACCTACGGCTTATACAACGCACAGGAGCGCGGAACATTGTTTCTCGGACCGGGCGTAAAGGTATATGAGGGTATGATTGTCGGAGAAAGCTCACGTCTTGAAGACATTGTCGTAAACGTATGCAAGAAGAAGCACGCAACCAACACAAGAGCCTCCGGCTCGGACGACGCGCTTAAGCTTGTTCCTCCGAGAGAGCTTTCACTGGAGCAGTGTCTTGACTTTATTTCCGATGATGAGCTTCTTGAGGTTACACCGAACAACCTCAGAATGAGAAAGAGGATTTTAAAAACAGATTTGAGAGCCAAAGCCGAGGCTCACAAGAAAAACGGATAAAATATAACCTTACTTTTTTTATATAGTATACAAAACGGGACGCTTCCGGCATATTGAAGCGTCCCGTTTCATATGCTTAGAAAAAATATATTTTCACATTTGTTTATGAAAATTTTAAAATTGAATTATATAATTTAATATATAATTCATCAATGGGGAGATAAGACATATGCGAAGAAAATTATTCTGTGAAATTTCACCGCTTACATACAAGATTTCAACCTTAAAATGCCGTGTCGTACGTCATATCGGTAACTTCTTCGGAAACGATAAGCTTTCTGTTTCAAAAAGCAGTGATTCTCTGCCTGTACTAATTTACAAACACAAATCACTTATAAGACGTACTTTAGGAAACACTCAGCTTCAACTCCAGGAAAATAAAGCTGTTAATCTTTCTATTGCCGCCCCAAAGATCAACGGTGTTCTGATTTATCCGGGAGAAGTATTTTCGTTCTGGAAGCTTGTGGGCAAGACTTCCTCTTCACGCGGATACAAAGAGGGACTTACAATTTCAAATTCAAAACCATCCTCCGGGATTGGAGGAGGTATGTGTCAGTTCACGAATCTGATTCATTGGATGATTCTGCATACACCGATGGAGATTATTGAACATCACCATCACGATGAATTTGACCTATTTCCGGATTTTAATCGCCAGGTACCATTCGGAGTAGGCACATCAATTGTGTATAATTATCTTGATTACCGCATAAAAAACACAACGAATATGGTTTTTCAGTTAATAACATACGTTACTGATACCCATTTATGCGGAGAACTTCGAGCAGAAAAAACGCTTGATATAAAATATCATATAGCTGCTGAAGACGAGCATTTTGTATGTAAAAACGGAATTGTGTACCGCAAAGGCAGGGTATACCGTACCTGTATTGATAAAAGAACCGGAAACAGTCTGTCAAGAGAATTGCTGCGTGAAAACCATGCTAAAGTAATGTATGACACAAAAAATTTAGATATTAAAAATCTGTAGAATCTTACTCTGCCTTTTTATTTGTCCAAGCTGTCGCTGAATCTGCAACCGCATTTGATTGTAATTCCCCCTCATAAGTGCGATTTCATAGGAACTTGCCCACTATAAAAAAATCATAGAAAAAATATGATTTTTTTTATTTTGCTATTTACAATTTCCGCAATATCTGATATAATAATTGTAATTAGTGTATAAATGTTAAAAAGGAGTTATCTAATAATGAAAAAAATTGCTAAATTAGCAGCACTTGCTGCTGCAGCTGTTCTTGCAGTTCAGGCTCCGGTATTCGCTGATTTCTCAGATATGCCGGAAGGCGAGATTGGCGCCGCATTGCAGAAGGCTGTTGACAATGGACTCATCAGCGGCTATGACGATGGAACAGTCCGACCGGACGATAATATCAAAAGGGCAGAAATGGCAGCAATAATCGTAAGAGCTATGGGCGCTTCGGAAAAATCATCAAAGACCTTCCCGGACGTTGCATCAGACGCATGGTATGCCGATTCTGTTTCAAAAGCGGTTCAGATGGGCGCATTTGCCGGTGACACAGCCGGAAACCTTAACCCGGAAAACAACATAACTTGTCAGGAAACATATACTGTTCTCTCAAGAGTATTCCAGTTCATCGGTTATCCGCGTAACTTCACGGACGGTACATCAGATGTTATGGGTCAGTCCGATCCGGCAGTTCTTAACACCTTTACCGACAAGGATTCAGTTGCATCATGGGCAACAGATTATGCTGCCGCTATTGTTCAGAAAGGCGGCTTCACCGGCTTTAACGGTTTGCTGAAGGGTAATGCTAATATTACAAGAGGTGAATTTGCATACCTTATGGACGAGCTTATCGGTACATATATCGATCAGCCGGGCGAGTATGCGGCAGGCACAATTGACGGTTCAAAGTCTGTTGTAGTAAGATCCGGCGGCGTTACGATTGACGGCTTCACAACTGACAGAAACCTTATAGTAGCATACAGCGCGGACACAAAAGGAGTTAAGGTTACAAACTCAACAGTAAACGGTGTTACAGCTATTATGGGCTGCGCAGACACAACTGCTGTCGGAACAAAGTCAACAGAAAACCTTTCATCATACATAAGCATCTCAGGCACATTCTATGACGTAAGAATATGCGCTCCGTACATATTCCTCGACGCTTCGGGAGCAAGCATGAAGGCTCTCAACGGCGGCGACTACACAAAGGTTAACATGGGTATGTTCGGCAGCTGATAAATAAAAAATAAATACAGAAGCCGATGGCTTCTGTATTTATTTTTTATCGGTTATTGCCCAAATTCACTTCTGTTTCCTGCTTTATATAATTACAGCAGTTTACTGAGAATGTTCGTAATCCGTTCATTCACCTCACCGGGTGTGCCGATGCCGTCTATGATTATTACATTTTCTCTGTCTTTAAGCTTTTCAAACGCTTCAAAGTACTTATTCCTTGTTTCCGTAAGTCTTTCCTTTGTTTCAAAAAGCTCTGTTCCCTCACGGCCTGCCTTTATACGCTCCATCGCAGCTTCGGGAGGTATGTCAATAAAAATCACAATATCCGGCTTCAAAAGCTCCGCAGCCACCGAATTAGCATTTATAATCCAATCCATAGGCATATCCACACTCTGATACGCATAAGACGAGAAATAATATCTGTCACTTATAATATCAAAGCCTTCCTTCTGCTTCCTCAGCAGCCCTTCCTTCTCATCAAGAATATGCTCCAGTCTGTCAGCTACAAACAGCGCAGCTATAACCCGGTTGTCCGCCTTAAGCTCACCGGTAAGGTAACGGCGAATTGTTCTTCCTATACTCAAATCCGACGGCTCACGCGTCAAATACGTCCTTCTGCCGTTTTTCTCCAGATATTCCTTAAGAATATTAAGCTGAGTGCTTTTTCCGCTGCCGTCTATGCCCTCTAATGCAATAAACATTTCAATCTCCTTTATAAATTAATCGCCAACCGATTTCGACTGCAAAATCCTTTTCTTTCCGGGTTACTCGTATCTCATCGGCGTTTTCTCCTGCCCTGCATATACAGGAACATCAAATACAAGTGAGCTTATCGGAAATACCTCCATAAACGTCTGCAAGGTTCTTGCCTGCTTTGCCGCCCAGCCAACGTCTGTCGCATATTGATTTTGTCCGGGTCTCGACGGATTCCACCGCATCTTATACAATGTATTCTGTCCGCTGTTGATATAGCTGCGACTTATCCAGTCCGCGCCGCCTTTTATTGCCGCATCAATGCTTGTCCAGCCTTTTTCATACGCGTACTTTGCGCCGCCGTTTACCGGATCATCGTCATATGCGCCTATACCGAAAAGGTTATACACGGTCGTCCCGTTGTATTCTATACCGCAGGCAAGCTCAGATGTTCCTCCGCCCGATTCCAGACATGCATGAATTGCAAGATATGCCGCATTTACATGGCTTTCCTCCGCCGCTGCGCGGAATACCTCGCCCTTATCCTTTAATATTCCTTTGTCGCTTAGATATACATTAAGCATCCTCGCGCTCACCTCAGAAACCGAGCTCAAATCAAGAAACTGATACTTTGCATATCCTTTCATTGAATTGGCTGGATTCAGATACTGTTCCACCTCCGCCTGCGACGCCGCGCGTGAATTTGTTGTAAACACCACAGGTGAATTTTTAAGCTGCGTTCTCAAAGCGCTGTCATAGCTTGACTGATAGTCTTCATAATACACCGGCACAGACAGCTGCGCAATTCTCTCATCAACGGGAACCGCCGTTGAAACGTATTCAAATTGCTCCTCACCGTTAAGTGTTACCGCCGCAAGAGTAAAATAATCCTCTAAACCATTTTCCGCTGCTGCGGTTATTGTCGCATACCCCTCCGCATTAGCGTGCAGCATACCGCTTCCGTCAACGCTGATTATATTGGAGTCCGAGGTACTCCATGAAACAGCCTTGTTTCTTGCGCTTTCGGGATAAATCATTGACGTCAGCGCATAATCCGTTCCGACGGGTATTGCCTCAACCGGATTTGTTATAAATACTCCCTTTACCGTTATATTATACACGGTCGAACGAACAGTACACTGAGCCTTAAAGCCTCCGTCCTCTGTCACCGCCGTAATTGTCGCGGTTCCCACTCCGCAGGTCGAAACATTTCCCTCACTGTCCACGCCCGCAACTGATGTATCTGAAGATTTCCACTTTACATTCTTATTTGTCGCGTCCGCAGGGATAACATTTGCCGTAAGCTTCGCTGTTGTAGGTCTGTCCGCATAAAAACTCAAATCCGAGGATGACAAGGATATTCCCTTTACTGCGCGCCTTACCTCAACCCTGCACTCCTTATAGAGCGTTTCGCTGCTGATATAAATTGTAGCCTCACCTGTTTTACAAGCCGTAATTACTCCGTCCGTTGAAATCGTTACAACACTTTCATCACTTGATGAAAACGCCAGCTCCTTATCCGTCGCATTTACCGGCATTACCTCTGCGTTCATATCAGTGCTTGGATTATCAGAATCAAGATACAGAATATAGCTATTCCTGTCCGTGCGGATTTCCTCTCCTTCAATTTTTCCAAAACGGCTCACATGCCTGTAATATCTCGGTGGAATTTTTTCCTCATTTTCTTCAGACACCGCTTCCCGGCCTTCTTCAGCAGCCAACTCAGCGCCCTGTATATCCGCCGGTGCGGCAGTGTTGTCCGCATATACAGCACAGGCGGCTGACGCCGCCGTAAATATCGCTGTTATAAATGAAATTATACGTTTCATAAAAACCTCTTTTCCTTATCGGTTAAAGAAATCAATCGTCATCTGGCAATAATCCGCAAAAGTCGTTGTGAACACATAATTCATCAGCATTAAATCATCCGGATTATAGCGGTTAATTACCTCCTGCAAGCTGCCTTCATAGGTTCTGGGGTCAATCATGATAACCTTATGAAAGTTCTGAATTACCCATGGCGCAAAGCAATTGCAGTAAGAATCCTTTATAATTATAATAGTTCTTCCGTTCGGTATGCTCTCGTTTGTCATTTCTATAAGCGGCTGGTCTCCTCCGAGAAATAAGCTGTATTCATTTCTGTACTTTCCGTCATCCGACCTTGCAAATATTACCGAATCATACTGAACACTTTCTCCGTCTTTGTAATACTCGTCACGAATGTTTATATTGCCGTCCTCATTTAGATCGTACCACTCTATTGTATCAGGATGTTCGCTAAGCTCCGGAGTTTGAGCCTGCCTGTACAAATATCCCAGAAAATTTTCCTCCTCGTGCTTAGTAAAATCCTCCATTTTAACAGGGGAAAAAGCTTTTTCTGCCGATTTATCATCCGAAAGGGTATCACGCATAACCTCCATAAATGCCGAATAACCGTAATATGCGCCGCGCGCCGTCCAATGGTGGTCGGTCCGATAATAAATGTACTCATCACGATGATCGCTCAGATTAAGATACACATTAACCGGAATAACTCTTTCAGGCACGTTTTCATAAATATAATCAATCGTATCCTTCTGCTTATCCTGAATATTAGCATACAGCGGCTCTTTAAATTCAAGCTGTGTAGGAATCAGCATACTGTAAAAATTAATATCCTTATCAAGCTTTTCCGAATAATACTCAAGCACATTCAAATACCAATCCATATGCTCACGATTATTTTCAAATACCTCCATAACGGTATCATCTGTCACAAGAAGCCTTGATTTCTGAGTTGTGTCTGTTCCGACATCCTTGTTTACGGAAATAACCTTACCCAAATCACTTGTAAATCCCTTCATTGAGGATATATCTTCGGAAATTCCGGTAAGTATTCCTCTGAATCCGACATTATCACCGATATATGATTCAAATCCGCTCGAAAAACGTCCGCTGAAAATTGACGCTACATCAGTTTCCGGCATTTTCGATATTGAGCGGTTTTCACGGGCAACACTGTCTTCATCGGCAGGCAGCCATATCATAACAGCCGACGCCGCAAGAAGGACTATGAATATTACAGCCAATATTTTGTTCTTCATTAAAGCAAGTCCTTTCTACTAAAATCTAAAGTATAAGAACGGGTTGTACGTTGAACCCACCATAACCGAATAGCAGATTACAAAAGCCGCTATCAGCATAAGCGGTTCAAGCCATATGCCTATACCCTTGACCGAGCAGATTTTTCTGCATAGCCATGCCGGGAGCGGAGTTGAGCCGATAATACAGACCGCAATAAGCCAAGCGTTGGAACACAAGGTTGTTACAGTAACCAAATCATATCCTGCCCCCGACTTCCCGAAAGCGCATTTGAACCAATTTATAAGCTGCGCCGTATCAGTATAATAGAAAAGCGCCCAGCCAACCATTACAAAAAACATCGTATAAATATAACAGAACGGTCTCGGAATCTTCATCAGAAACTGCTTAAAAGAGCTTTTCTCTATAAAGAGAAAGACGCCATAGAACAGACCCCATAATATAAAATTCCAGCTTGCACCGTGCCACATTCCGGTCAGGAACCATACAATAAACAAATTTCTTACTGCGCGGTAGCGGTTTCCTCCCAAGGGTATATAAACATAATCTCTGAAAAAGGTTGACAAAGAAATATGCCATCTTCTCCAGAACTCAGTTATACTTCTCGAAATATACGGATATCTGAAATTCTCTATAAAATGAAAGCCAAACATTCTTCCGAGACCGATTGCCATATCCGAATAGCTCGAAAAATCAAAGTATATCTGGAAGGTATACATCAAAATACCGAGCCATGCAGTTCCTGTAGCCATATTCATATTATCAAGCAGCATGGACGCCGCACTTCCGGCATTATTCGCAAGGAGAAGCTTTTTGCAGAGTCCGGCAACAAAACGTTTTGAGCCATCCGCAAAATCATCTGCCGTGACAGTTCTGCTGTCAAGCTCCTCGGCAATATCCGCATATCTTACAATAGGTCCGGCAACAAGCTGCGGGAACATAGAAACGTAGCCTGCAAACTTAATCAGTGATTTCTGAACCTTTACCCTTCCCTTATATAGGTCAATTATATATGAAAGTATTTGAAAGGTATAGAAAGAAATCCCCAGCGGAAGCGAAATATTCGGCTCCGGAATTTCAAACGGAAGCAGTGCGTTAAGGTTGTCAACAACAAAACCCGCGTATTTAAAAACACCGAGAAATCCGAAATTTGTAATCAAAGCCGCCGTAAATGCTGCCTTCGCCCCGGGACCGGCATAGAATTTATCTATTAGTAATCCATATATATAATTCAACGTAATGCTTACCGCAAGCATAATCACAAGCGACGGTTCACCCCACGCATAAAATACCAGTGATGTTAACACAAGTATCACATTTCTGTACGACGTATTTTTACATATGTAATACAGTACAAACACCAACGGAAGAAATACTCCCACAAATATAAGGTTGGAGAATACCAATTCTAAACCCCCTATTCCCTAAAATATCTATATTAATCACTTAAACGCAAAAAATAAGCTTAATTATTGCGTTATTTTCTTTATAAAAACTAAACCATTTTATATTATACACTAAAAGACAGTATATGTCAATGTAAATTTCACGAAAAATCCCTCAATAACTATAATAAATCGCATTATAGTTATTTATTGCAGCCATACTTTTCATAAAATCCGTCAATATCCGACTCATTTATAACCAACTCGGAATATACAAGCCTTTTTTCGGATTTGTCATAAAAACCTATTGTTTTTTCACCGGTACACACACTCGATTCAATCTTTATATCATCAGCAGAAAACCCCTCAGGTATATCCTGCACTGCTTTTTTTATTTTGCTTTTTTAATATTGAAAACATTTAATTATCTCCTTAACTGCAATACATAAAAAAAAGCCGAAACATTTCTGCTTCGGTCTTTTGCTGTTGCGGCAGCTTCCTACTCTCCCGGGCAGTCACCCGCCAAGTACCATCGGCGTTA
>JAUNPN010000129.1 GCA_030536655.1 bacterium
GTATATCCTAACTCCTCGGATAAGAACCTCAGCGGCACCATTGTTTTTCCGTTTATAAGCTGTGCCGGAACATCCATTGTAACAGGCTGCGAATTAACCTCGGCTTTGGTATCATTTACCGCAAAGGTTACGGCAGTATTATCAAGCGTTGCTGTCGCAGACTGCGTTTCAGCATTCCAATCAACACATGCACCCATTTGTTCAAACAAAAATCGCATCGGAACGAGTGTACGTTCATCCTCAATAATGGGTGATTGTTCAAACGCAAGAATACTGTTGTTAAATTTTATGTATATAGCATCATCTTTTAATTCATCTTCAATTTGGTTATATAATGTTTCTTTTTCGCAATAATCATATACTATTTTATTATCCACAACTGATTTTATTATAATATTACTCCCATTTTCATATATGTCTTCCATATATAATAGTTCTGCCATAGACATTATAGTCCAATACACCCCATCCTTCGAAAACGCAAGGCTTGATTTGTCATGCTCAGTATCATATAATTGAGTATAATATAAGGGTCCACATCTTTTTATTTGCATTGGTTTCAGCATCTCATATACAATTTCATTTACTCCCATATATGTCGAATACATCCACACTTTTCTACTCTGTTGGGTATATTGCTTTAGTTCCGGGTTATAATAATCAACAATAAGCAGTCTGTCATCTGATGTATACATTGCTGGTCTGTATCCTAAATGCTTTATATCGAAATCAAAATCAAACTTCGACCATGTTTCAAAATCATCACTGCAATACACTTCAAACTCATTTCGACGCTCACCGCCTATTCGTTCAGTACCAGAGATATAAACCGGACGTACATTTTCAGTCGCTATATAACATACATTATCAATCATATAAATATAATTTATCCAATTAGGTATTTTATATGTATTCAATATAGCGCTCATATCTGAAGACAACCTATATAAATATTTATCATTATTGTACTGCCTGTAATCATGCGAGATATGATATACTAAATAATCATCGCCCGTCCATAAATATCCAACAGAGAAATTTTTTAAAATACTTTTAACCTCGCTGTTTCCCGGCATTTCAGTAAAATTAGTTTTATCAGCAGATATCGATGGCGGATATGTAGTCGTAATCCATTCTTTTCCTGTCCACATGATATTGTCTTTATTATCAAGATCTATTGAACTTCTGTTTAAATCAATATAAGAATCATTATTTCCTGAAGCAATATTAAAAACAGAAAAAATAATGGAAAATAGTATAAGTATACTTACAATCCTCTTCATTTTCTTAGTCCTCCTATTTAACTAAAAATCTATTTTCTAAACTACCTCTTACATTAGTCGGCGACCATACTTCAAGAACTATATCAGTAATTTCACCAGTCTTTAATAGAGCATCGCATATATCAATTGGCGCTTTTATCTGTTCTACATTGCCCTCTTCACTTAAATACTCTTTATTGCCGGGTTATCCTCGTTTACCGCATATGCAAAATTACTCATTGAACTAAAAATAACCGCAATCGAAAGTATATTGCTGATTTTCTTTCTCAATATAAAACGCCTCCTAACTTTAATTAACTTGAAATCAACTTGACATTTATTGACAATTTAAAATGTAAAATAAAACCTTTGAGTGAGGACGGCTTAAAAATCCGTCCTCACATTCAAAATAATAGACTCAAATTATTTAACAATCAAACTGCTGCCTGTCATTTCCTCAGGCTTTTCAATCCCCATCATATCGAGCATTGTCGGGCAAAGGTCGCAGAGCGCACCCTCCTTAAGCTTTACATCTCCCTCACCGATTACAATCATCGGAACCGGGTTTGTCGTATGCGCGGTAAATACAGCCTTTGTAACCGGGTCGATAAGACAATCCGCATTACCGTGGTCGGCTGTTATAATTGCCTTGCCGTTATGTTCCAAAAGCTTGTCAACCATTCTGCCTACGCATGTATCAACAGCTTCAACAGCCTTTACAGCCGCGTCCATAATACCTGTGTGACCAACCATGTCACAGTTCGCATAGTTAAGAATGATAACATCATACTTTTCCTCATCGATAGCTTTGCATACGGCATCGCATACCTCATATGCGCTCATTTCCGGCTTTAAGTCAAAGGTTTCAACATCGGGGGACTTAATAAGAATCCTATCCTCACCCTCGAACTGCCTTTCCTCGCCGCCGTTGAAAAAGAATGTAACGTGAGCATACTTCTGAGTTTCGGCAATTCTAAGCTGTGTCTTGCCGAGCTTTGACATATACTCGCCGAATGTCATATGAAGCTGCTCCGGCGGATATGCTACAGTTACATTCGGCATAGAAGCGTCGTACTGAGCCATACATACATAATTTACATTCAGAAGCTTTCTCTCGAAGCCCTTGAACTCAGGATCAACAAAAGCTCTTGTAATCTGTCTTGCACGGTCAGGACGGAAGTTTATCATAATAACACTGTCGCCCTCGCCTATCATTCCGTTTTCATCAATAACCGTCGGAACAATAAACTCATCCGTTACACCGTTGGCATATGAGTTTTTTATAGCCTCAACAGGATCATTTTCCTTAATCCCCTCACCGACAGTCATTGCTTTGTATGCCTTTTCTACTCTGTCCCATGCATTGTCACGATCCATAGCATAGAAACGTCCCGCAATCGTTGCAACCTTTCCCACGCCGATTTCCTTTGTCTTGTCAACGAGCTGCTGCATATACTCAACCCCCGATGTCGGCGGAACATCACGTCCGTCATGGAAGGTATGAATATACACATTTTCAACACCCTCTGATTTTGCCATATCGAGAAGACCGTAAAGATGCTCATTATGACTGTGAACGCCGCCGTCCGACAAAAGACCGATGAAATGAAGCTTCTTACCGCCGTTCTTTGCCTTCTGCATAGCATCCTTCAATGCCTTGTTGTTCTTAATTGCTCCCGATTCAATATCCTTCGAAATCTTAACCAGCATCTGATACACAATTCTGCCCGCGCCGATATTTGTGTGACCAACCTCGCTGTTACCCATCTGACCGTCCGGAAGTCCCACGTAAAGTCCGCTTGCCTGAAGCTTTGTATTCGGGTACTCAGCAAAATATTTATCAAGATTCGGGGTATTTGCCGCCTTTATCGCGTTACCCTCAACCGTATCGTTTAAGCCGTAACCATCCATGATGATTAACGCTACAGGTGATTTTGCCATTGTTTTATCTCCTTCTATTCCAATAAACCCATAAAAATCTATGATTTTTATGGGTTTATTTCCTTCATTTTATTATTTTGCAGCCTTTGTAATTACCGCAAAATCAGCTGACTTAAGCGAAGCGCCGCCGATAAGACCACCGTCAATATTCGGCTTTGCAAGCAAGCCCGCGCAGTTCTTTGCATTCATGCTGCCGCCATACTGAATCGTGATTGCCTGTGCTGTTTCAGTATCGTAAAGCCCTGCCAGAAGCGCTCTTATTGCTCCGCAAACCTCCTCTGCCTGGTCGTCGGTAGCGGTCTTGCCCGTACCGATAGCCCAGATAGGCTCATAAGCAACTACAACCTTCTTTGCGTCCTCAGCGCTGATTCCCGCAAATGCCTTCTTAATCTGAATAGCAATCCAATCCATTGTGATTCCCGCTTCGCGCTGCTCCAGCGACTCACCGCAGCATACAATCGGAATAAGCCCCTTTTCAAGAGCTTTCTTTGCCTTTAAGTTTACAGTTTCGTCTGTTTCATTATTGTATTCACGTCTTTCGCTGTGGCCCATGATAACATACTGAACCCCCAAATCAACGAGCATATCCGCGCTTACCTCGCCCGTGAAAGCTCCCTTGTCCTCGAAATGAAGATTCTCAGCGCCAATCTTTACATGAGTACCCTTTGCAGCCTCAACAGCCGGAGCAAGGCATACATACGGTGTACAGCAAACCACTTCACACTCCGAACCTGCTGTTGCAGCAGCAACTTCTTTTACATAATCATAAGTTTCCGACGGAAGCTTATTCATTTTCCAGTTACCTGCGATAATATACTTACCCATTGTAATATTCTCCTTTTAATTATTTATCTGTCAACGCAACAACACCCGGAAGCTCCTTACCCTCAAGGAATTCCATCGATGCGCCGCCGCCTGTTGAAATATGGCTCATCTTATCACCAAGACCTGCCTGGTTTACAGCTGCAACGCTGTCGCCGCCGCCGATAATTGTTGTAGCGTCAATATCTGCAAGCAGCTGAGCAATCTCATTTGTACCCTTTGCAAAATTCGGCATTTCAAATACACCCATCGGTCCGTTCCATACAACCGTCTTTGCGTCTGCCAATACACCCTTAAATAACTCAATTGACTTCGGTCCTATATCAAGACCCATCCATCCATCCGGAATATCGCCTTCAACAACTTTTGCCGGAGCGTCATTATCAAACTTCTCTGTAATTACAGTATCAACCGGAAGAACAATCTTGTCGCCGGCAGCGTCAAGCATCTTCTTTGCATAGTCAATATAATCCGGCTCCAATAACGATGTTCCTGTAGTCTTACCCTGAGCAGCAAAGAAAGTGTACGCCATACCGCCGCCGATAATAAGCTTGTCTACCTTCTTTAAGAGATTTTCAATAACCGAAATCTTTGATGAAACCTTTGAACCGCCCAGAACAGCCACCAACGGTCTTACCGGTGAATTTACGGCATTGCCTAAGTAGTCAATTTCCTTGCCGATAAGGTAGCCCGCAACAGCCGGCTGAACATACTTTGTTACGCCTACATTCGAGCAGTGCGCTCTGTGAGCCGTACCGAAAGCGTCGTTTACAAATAAGTCGGCGAGTGAAGCCAATTCCTGTGAGAATTCGTCAACGTTCTTTGTTTCTTCCTTTCTGTAACGCGTGTTCTGTAAAAGAACAACATCGCCGTCATTCATAGCGGCAACGGCAGCCTTTGCATTCTCGCCAACTACATTGTCGTCAGCAGCGAAAACAACCTTCTTACCGAGCTTTTCCGATAATCTTTCCGCAACCGGAGCAAGTGACAATGACGGAACCGGCTCGCCCTTAGGCTTACCCATGTGCGAGCAAAGTATAACCTTCGCACCATTGTTTACGAGATACTCAATAGTCGGCATAGCTCCGACAATTCTGTTCTCGTCTGTGATATTTCCCTCTGCGTCCAGCGGGACATTGAAATCACATCTTACCAGGACTCTCTTGCCCTTTACTTCTACGTCTTCAACTGTTAATTTGTTGTACATGGCTTTGTGTCTCCTTTTTAGGTATTCGGACATTAGCACCTCATAGAAAGCGCTGATGCCCAATGTATATTTCTATATCTATATTGTATTATAAAATTCACAATTTTGCAAGTACTATTTGAAATTTTGTTAAATTTTTACCATTATTATGCCCAAAATCATTCCGACTATGTCACCTATCAGCGCACAAGGAATAACTTTCGAGCTGTATTTTACTTTTGTTTCAGAAAAATACACGCAAATGCAATAAAAAGTAGTTTCCGTAGATCCGGTTATGACCGAGGCAATTTTCCCAATATCCGAATCCGCACCGTAAGTATTTAATATATCCGTAAGTATGCCGAGCGAGCCGGAGCCGGAAACCGGGCGGATCATCGCAAGCGGCAGCACCTCGGCAGGCATGCCTATACAGCTTGTCAGAGGTGAGATTATTCCGCACAGCATATCCATCGCACCGGAGGCGCGGAGCATATAAGAGGCAATCATAACAGCCGCCACTGCCGGAAAAATTTTAATAATTATCTGAATTCCCTCAGCCGCACCGGATGTAAAGGAATTATAAACAGGAGTTCTTTTTAAAAGCGCAGTAATAACCGTAAGGGCAATAATCGCGGGAATAATGAAGCTCATTATTTACCTCCTTATAAATATTTTTACTGCCGTCACAGCCGCTGCACAGCCTCCGAAGGAGGCTATAAGAATAGGCAGAACAACAGATGCGGGTTCCGCAGCTCCGGCAGCCTGACGTATCGCCATAATTGTTGACGGCACAAGCTGAATGGATGCAGTATTTATCGCCACAAGCATACACATATTTTTTGATGCGTGCAGAGCTCCTCCGTTTGCCTTGTCAAGCTCATTCATAGCCTTTATCCCCATAGGCGTAGCGGCGTTTCCCATACCAAGCAAATTTGCGCTCATATTCATCGTTATGTATTCCTTTGCCTTTTCCGGGGCGTCACGAAACAAAAGCTGTACTGCCGGCATAAGCAGCCTGCGCACCGCGCCGGACGCGCCGGAATTTTCAGCAATTTTCAGAAATCCATTCCAGAAGCACATAGCTCCCGCAAGAGATATTAAAAATGTAACCGAGGCATTTGCTCCGTCAAGAGCCGCCGCGGCTGTTTCATCCAGACAACCGTTTGCCGCCGCGCAAATCAACGATATTATTATCATTCCCGACCAAATGTAATTCATAATTGACAACCTTCTTTAACAGTGATATAATACTATTATAAATCTATTCAAAAAAGGAAAAAATTATGTACGGATATACAACCTTTCATCCGCGCATTGCGCAGTCATTAATCGACAGCGTAAGAAACGGAACCTCATCGCACGCATATATATTCGAAGGTGCGCCGGGAATGTATAAAACAGAAACAGCAAGACTCTTTGCAAACGCGCTTGTATGCCAAAATTCGGGAACCGCTCCGTGCGGGAGCTGTCACTCCTGTACTCAAGCTAAGCTAAGCAGCTGCCCGGATATAATCTTTGCAGAACATTCGAAGGGCGCGGACGGCAAGCCAAAAAAATCAATCGGCGTTGACGAAGCACGCAGCATCAGCGCAGACGCGCTCAAAAAGCCTTACGGCTCTCCGAGGAAGGTTTACATTATTCCGGACGGAGAAAACCTAACCCCTGAGGCTCAGAACGCGCTTTTAAAGACACTTGAGGAGCCGCCGGAATATGCTGTTTTTATAATCATAATACCTGCCGCCTCAATGCTTTTACAGACGATTGTATCGCGTTCGGCAGTTGTAAGCTTTAATGCTGTTTCCGCCGATATTATATATAATCATATCATCAAAAAATATCCGCAGAAAAAAGACTCCGCAGCCTTTCTCACAAAATACTGCGAGGGTATTCCCGGCACTGCTGATAAGCTTGCTGCCGACGAGGAATTCGATGACCTGCGGAACAAGGCTTTATCTGTTATGAAGTCGCTTTCCTCAACAAATCCCCGGGACGCCTTTAAGGTTCAGGAATTTATTTCCAATAACAAAGATAAAGCAAAGGATATATATGATATGTGGCTGTCGTTTCTGCGCGACATATCTATTATACACTGCGGAAACACAGAGGCTGTTATAAATTCCGATAAGCTTGACGCGCTTAAATCTCTTTGTCAGCAAATTGATTTAAAGCGCTGCATTAAAGGAGCGGAGCTTATTGTTGAAAGCGAAGAAATGCTTGCGCGCTCGGTAAAGCTTTCTGCCGCCGCACTGCGTCTTGCTTTGCTGCTTTAAGGAAGCACTGATTAAATATATTTTTAGAATTATGTAATCTGCCTTAATTTTACTATTGACATTTTCCTTATTTTGTGTTAAAATCATTATACAGTAAAAAAATCTTGACAATGAATATACTTGTGTAAGGAGGTATTGGTCATGAAGTCAATGGGTATTGTACGTAAGATGGATGATCTCGGCAGAATTGTTCTTCCGGCGGAGCTTCGCCGTCAGTTTGATATTGCCGAGAGAGATGCTGTTGAAATTTACACCGACGGCGATAAAATTGTTCTCAAAAAGTTTAAAACATCATGTGTATTCTGTGATGCTGAGGATGATCTTATAAGCTATAAGGACAAGGCTATTTGTCCTGAGTGCATTAAGAAAATCAGCAATTTAATTTAATTTCTTTACGAAGACATTATTTACTGGTAAGACGGAGCGTTCAATCCTCCGTCTTTCTTATATTCGGAGGTTATTATGGCAAAGAAATATTATGCAATCCGAAACGGACGTGAAACCGGAATATTCGAAAACTGGAACGAATGCAAGCGTTTTATAACCGGCTTTAAAGGAGCTGAATTCAAAGGATTTATGACGCTTGAAGAAGCTGAGGAATATATGGGCAGAAATTCAGCAAAGGCTGAAGATTTTTCGGACTTATCCACGATTTCCGAAGATTCTGCCGCTGCATACGTGGACGGAAGCTACAATATACGCACAAAAGCATTCGGATTCGGCGCTGTGATATTTTACCGCGGTGAAACGCACACTCAGTCAAAGGGCTTTAATGATAAATCACTTGCGGCAATGAGAAATGTTGCCGGAGAAATTTACGGCTCAATGTACGCAATGAAATACTGCGCTGAAAATGATATAACAAAGCTGTACTTATTTTACGATTATGCCGGAATTGAAAAATGGTGTACCGGCGAATGGAAGTGCAACAAGGAAGGCACCGCCGCCTACAGAGATTACTACAATTCCATAAAGGACAAGGTTGACGTTACCTTTGTTAAGGTTAAGGGACATTCCGGGGATAAGTACAACGATATGGCGGACGCGCTTGCAAAGGCTGCTGTGGGAAATGAACTTTAAAGTGCAAAAATGGTACGGCTTTTACCGTACCATTTTTGCGCTTTATATAATTAATCAAATAATTCGGACGCTCTTTCTACGGTTAATACCGAGTTTCCGATTCCTTCTCCCGCTCTTTCAGCGTTTGATCCTCCATATAATGAAGTCATACTTCTATTACCATTACCGCTATCAGTAACAATATCCTCTTCATCAAAGAACAACACATCTATTACAGGCTTTTCAAATAACTTTTTCATATTTCCATTACCTCCCGATTACTGAATGCTTGAATTTACAGCCTCGCTGTCCGCGAACTGAAAACCTATATCAAACTTATCCTCATTGAGGGGTATGTCAAGTATCAGAACGAGACCGAACACAACACTGCTGCTGCCTGTTATAGTCGTTCCCGAATTTGCTCTGAGCTTCTTAACGTAACGGGCTCCCTCGGTTTCACCAAGATCCGCCTCGTCCGAAGCAATATCATTTTCATCATTTAATGATTCGTTCTCATCTTCCGATGTATCAAATACAATCTCATCATTATCCGCCAAAGTATCCGCGCTTTCCTCGCCGGTTATGCTTTCAATCTCATCCTTTGTATTATCGTCAGCCGTTACTCCCGTGATCGGATTAAAAATATCTTCCTCCATATTAATAACCCACATGAAGTCTCCCGAATCAACGGTTACTCCCTCCGGCACATCAACTCTTGCAGTAGCTCTCAGAGCGTGTTCTGAATTTTCATCTTCCGTAATGATCTCATGCTGCACGATCGGAGCAAAACCATCCCACGTCTGCGCCGCAAATACATTTGTTACCGCAGTCATTGAAACAGCCGCCGCTGCAAACAATCCTATTGTTCTTCTGAAATTCATTGTTTTCTCCCCTATCTCTATACTTTACTGATAAACAATCCATCCCCATAGTACTTTTTACATACATTTATCACAGATTATTTACTTATGATTTATTTTAGCAAAAAAAACTTAATTAGTCAAGTTTTTTTACATATATTTTATATTTATAAATGAATTTTATTCATTTTTGCCCTATTTCATTTATAAAATTCAATTATTCTGTTTATTTTTACTCTGAATATGCAATATAAAAACTCCGTATATGATAAAAGATAACAGAGGAAATCATTTTAATTTCCTCTGTTATCTTTTTATTAAGGAAGCACTGATTAAATATAGTACGCAGTGAACACAGTCAGATTTTT
>JAUNPN010000130.1 GCA_030536655.1 bacterium
AAAAAGAAGACCAAAAAGAAGAAAAAAACTCCTCAGCAAAAGAAAGCAGACAGGATTGCCACGCTGTTAGCGTTGCTTACGGTATTGCTGATAATAATTGCTGCGATCTTGGTGTATTTTGGAATCAATCATGCTGTATCTGTGCCGCAGGTTAAGGAACTTACAGTAGAAGAGGCAACCGAGAAAATAGAGAGCGCCGGACTTGAAGTGGACAGCTCTGTTGAGTATTCATTATCAGACGACATTGAAAAGGGTAAGGTAATTACTCAGTCGCCGGATGCCGGAAAGAGAATAAAAAGAGGTACAGAGGTATCGCTTGTGGTTTCAATCGGTAAATCAAACGGAGATATTGAAGTACCAGATGTAACAAAGCTTACGTTTGATGACGCTATAAGCAAGCTCTCGGAAAAGAATCTGAATTATACCGTTGTAGAGGGATATTCTGATGAAGTACAGGCAGGAAGAGTTATAAGACAGACTCCTCTTAAGGGAACTAAGGTTAAGGAAAATGATGTTGTAACCCTGCATATAAGCAGCGGACGGCTTTCACAGGCGCCGACAGCAGCGCCTGAGGGAGCAAGGGTAGAGGTCCCGTCGCTTAACGGAGAAACAAAGGAAAGTGCTGCTGCAATATTGCAGGAAGCAGGGCTTATAATCGGTTCAACCACAATGCAGTATTCTGAGACAATGGAAAACTTTATTATTGACCAGAGTCCTGAAAAGGGAAAAATGGTTGAAAAGGGCAGTGTTGTAAACATTGTTATTTCAAGAGGTCCGGGAGAAGGTATGATCACCGGATCGGAAGATGAGGCAGAAACATCCTCGGAGGATGAGAATGAGGATAATACGGATACAGAAACAAAGCCGTCATCGTCAAACTCGCAGAGCTTCAGTGTAAAAATACCGGACGCTGCGGGTGATACAGTGAATGTTGAAATTGTAGCAAATGGAAGAACGATTCATAACGCTATGCATAAAAAGAGTGAAGGCTCAGTAACCGTTGATATTGAGGATACAGATGATGAAGGAACAGTAAAGGTTCAGGCATATATTGACGGTTCGAAGGTATCTGACAAGACTTTGGAATTTAATTAAATATGACAGGAATAATTATAAAAGGTATCGGCGGCTTCTACTATGTAGAAGCCGGCGGCGCTGTTTACGAATGTAAGGCAAGGGGAGTTTTTCGTAAAAAGAGGATAACTCCCTCGATTGGTGACAGGGTGGATATTGAACTTAAAAACGGCAAAGGCTCAATAATAGAGATTCATGAACGAAAAACTCTGCTGATGCGTCCGGCAGCGGCAAATGTTGACGCTTTAATGCTGGTTATTGCTGCGGCTTCACCTGATCCGAATTTATTTTTGGCAGATAAAATGCTGATTAATGCCGAGGTAAACGGCATAAAACCAATTATCTGCATTAATAAAACAGACCTTGCAGAATATGAAGCTATAAAGGATATATATGTGAAAGCAGGCTATGACGTCATAGCGGTGAGTGCAGAGAAGGACGAGCTGGCAGATATAATGATGCCGTATCTGAAAGGAAGGACAACGGCATTTGCCGGACTTTCCGGAGTAGGAAAGTCAACAATTCTTTCACAGCTTACAGGCGGAGAGCTGGAGACAGGCGAAATAAGCGGAAAGATACAAAGAGGAAAGCATACCACGCGTCATGTAGAGCTTTTTAAGCTTGCAGAGGATACGTTTGTGCTTGATACACCGGGATTTTCGTCGCTTGAAATAACTGATATTTCCGATATAACGGAATCCGAGCTTGCGGACTGTTTCCCGGAGATGGCAGGAGTAATAGGATGCCGATTCAGAGGCTGCTCTCATATCAATGAGCCGGATTGTGCGGTAAAGAAAAAACTTGAAGACGGGGAAATAGCTCCTTCACGATATGAAAGCTATAAGACATTATATGAAATCCTCAAAAATACGAAAAAATATTAAATAAGGAAGTACTTAGTAAATGAATATGATTTTATCACCCTCAATACTTAATGCTGATTTCGGTAATATGGCGGCGCTTATAAACGAGGCGGATAATGCAGGGGCTCAGTGGCTTCATCTTGATGTAATGGACGGGGTTTTTGTCCCGAATATAAGCTTTGGAATACCGGTAATACAGTCGCTCAGGGGGCATACAAATATATTTTTTGACACTCATCTGATGATAACAGAGCCGGAAAGATATATTGAAAACTTTATAAAAGCCGGGGCTGACGGAATAACCTTTCATGTTGAAGCGACGGAAAAGCCGCTTGAATGCATTAAGCTTATCAGGAAGCATGGAAAGTCGGCTGCTATTGCGATAAATCCGGATACTCCGGTAAGCAGAATAAAAAATTTGCTTGATAAGGTAGATATGGTGTTGTGTATGACGGTGTTCCCCGGATATGGAGGACAGAAGTACATAGAAGCTGTAAATGATAAGATAAAGGAAATACGTGAGCTTATGGGTTCGGAATTCAACATTCAGGTAGACGGCGGCGTAAAGGAGGACAATCTCAGAGCCATTTTGGAAGCCGGAGCAAATGTAATTGTAGCGGGAACTGCTGTATTTAATGACGATATAACCGGTTCGGTTAAGAGGCTTTTCAAATGCGCGCAGTAATAATAGGAAACGGTACGGTCCGTTCATATGAGAAGATAAAAAAATATATAAAAGCAGATGATTTTATTATCTGTGCCGATGGCGGAATAAACCATGCGGTAAAGATGGATATAAAACCTGATATTCTTATAGGCGATTTTGATTCGTCAAATCCGGAGCTTGTGTTTGAGGATGTCGGTCGGATAGAATACCCGGCAAGAAAGGATTTTACCGACGGAGAGCTTTGTGTAAAATATGCGGCTGAGCATGGATATGACGAGGTTCTGCTTCTTGCGATGACAGGAACGAGGGCAGATCATACGCTGAACAATATGCTTATGCTGTCGCAGTGTGAGCATGGTATGTCGGCAGAGGAGTATAATGAAATATACTATTTAAAAAATAAAATAATAATAGAAAATAAAGAAGGAATGACGCTTTCGATAATTCCGGTAAAAGGAAATTTGACGGGAATTACAACAAAGGGACTGGAATATCCGCTGAATAATGAAGCATTATATTTTGGAGAAAGCCGGGGAAACAGTAATGTTATCATTTCCGATTATTGTGAAATAACAGTAAGCGGAGGTGAAGGCTTGGTTATTCTTAATAACGGAGAATAATCAGCGCATTTCATTGCTCTTAAGAGCTTATTTTGTGTTGGAATAGGGGAATTTTAAATGATATATCTTGATAATGCGGCAACGACTAAGCCATCGGAAGCGGCAGTTAAAGCCATGTGCAAGGCAGCAGAATACTTTGGAAATCCATCATCGCTTTACGGACCGGGGCTTGATGCTGAAAAGCTGATCAACGAATCAAAGGCAGGAATAGCGTCCAAACTGGGAATAGAGCCGAAATGCGTATACTTTACCTCAGGAGGTACTGAGGCAAATAATACAGCAGTTTTCGGAACGGCATATTCAAGGATAAAAATGGGTAAACGGCTTATAACAACCTCAGTTGAGCATCCGTCTGTACTTGAAGCCTTTAAGAAGCTGGAAACTGAAGGATTCGATGTTGTATATCTCGGTGTTGACGGCAACGGACGCATACTCCTTGATGAGCTTGAAGCTGCGCTTACAGAGGATACTGTTCTTGTAAGTGTAATGCACGTGAACAATGAAACAGGAGTAATAGAACCGGTTGATAAAATTAAAGCAGTAATGAAGAAAAAATCACCTAAAGCTCTGCTTCATTGCGATTGTGTTCAGTCATTCGGCAAGCTTCCGGTTTTGCCGAGAAAATGGGGAGCAGATTTGATTACAATAAGCGCGCATAAAATTCATGGATTTAAGGGTTGCGGTGCGCTTTGTGTGATGAACGGCAGATTGAAACCATTAATTTACGGCGGAGAACAGCAGAACAGCTTCCGTCCGGGTACGGAGAATGTCGGAGGTATTCTTGCGTTCGGAGCTGCTGCGAAGGAATGCCAATGCGATAATTCGTATCTTATTGAGCTGAGAAATGAAATGAAGACCCTGCTCGGCGAGAAAATTGACAATATAAAATTTAACGGCTCTGATGAGTACAGCGCGGGCAGCGTACTGAATGTTTCATTTATTGGGATTAAGGCGGAAATACTCCTTCATGCGATGGAGACTCATGGAGTATATGTTTCTACCGGTTCGGCATGTTCCAGCCATAAGCCTCAGCCATCTCACGTGCTTACCGCAATGGGATTAAATTCGAAAGAGATTGAGGGCGCTGTAAGAATAAGCTTTGACGAGAGCATAACAAAAGCGCAGCTGAAAGAGGCGGCAGATTTTTTTGAAACAGAGGTTAAACAGATACGGCGTTATATGCGTTAGAAAGGATAAATAAAATGAAAGAAATGATAATCGCCAAGTATGGCGAAATTATATTGAAGGGCGGAAATCGTCCGAGGTTTGAAAGTATACTTATAAATAATATAAACAATTCGCTGAAAAAGGTTGCAAAAACTCATGTAAAGATTTTGCAGGCAACTGTTTATGTAGACGTTGAGGATCCGGAAAAGCTTGATATAGTGCTGGAAAGAATGTCAAAGATTTTTGGTATAGTTGCTATTACAAAAGCTGCTGTATGCAAAAAGGATATAGAGGAGATCAAGCAGACTGCAAAGGAGTACTTTAAGGAGTCACTGACAGAAGGAGTAACCTTTAAGGTAGAAGCAAAGCGCAGCGATAAGCAGTTTCCGTTCACATCTCCGGAAATCCAGCAGGAGGTAGGCGGTTATCTTGACGATGAATTTCCGATAAGCGTTGACGTTCATAATCCGCAGCAGACGGTTATGGTAGAAATAAGAGATTTTGGAGCATTTTTATATATTCGTGAGAATATGTTAAGAGGACAGGGAGGAATGCCTATCGGCACAGGCTCAAAGGCTACGCTTCTGCTTTCCGGTGGAATTGACAGTCCCGTTGCAGGACACATGATTGCAAAACGAGGAGTTGAAATTGATGCTGTAAACTTTTTCTCGTTCCCGTATACGAGTGAACGCGCAAAGGAAAAAGTAATTTCTCTTGCGAAGATTATAGCTCAGTATACCTCAAAGATAAATCTGTATATTGTTCCGTTTACGGAAATCCAGCTTCAGATACGTGATAACTGTCCGGAGGAGCAGATGACTTTGCTTATGCGCCGATTCATGATGAGGATTGCAGAGAGAATTGCAGAAAAGAATAAGTCGAAGGCTTTAATCACGGGTGAGAGCGTAGGGCAGGTAGCAAGTCAGACGCTTGCAGCATTGGATGTTACAAACGCGGTTGTAGATATGCCGATTTTGCAGCCGCTTATCGGAATGGATAAGGTTGAAATTATGGACAGAGCATATAAGATCGGAACATATGAAACATCAATTCTTCCGTATGAGGACTGCTGTACGGTATTTACTCCAAAGCACCCGGTTGTAAATCCCAGACGAGAGAATATTGAAAAGACAGAAATGCATCTAAATGTAGAGGAGCTTATTGAAGCTGCTTTGCAGGGAGTTGAGAAAATAGAGGTTCTTCCGGAATAATACTATAGAAAATTAAAGCGGAATTTAACGGAGGGAATATGAATATAGAGGTGAAAGGATTCGGATTATAAGTTTGGAAAAAGATAAGCGGCGTATCTTGCCGCCTTCAGCAACTTGAAGTATAAACATACGTCTGCGTCGCTTCTGACGACAATCTGCTTGATTCTCTTTTCCCAAACACATTGGTGAAAGGATTCGGATTATAAGTTTGAATAAAGTGAAACAGGCTATTGAAAAAACAATAGCCTGTTTCGCTTTATTCTGTAACAATATCGCTTACCGTTCCGTCATAAAATACCTTAAACAGCTTACCCTCCTGGGAGTAGATGTAGTATTTGGATTTATAAGTATATCTCGGAGTTATATCATAACGTGTCATACCAACGTAATTTGCAGCGATCTCATCAGCTTTTGCGGAGGTGAACATCTGTATTTTATCAATCTCTGATTCTGATTTCTTTGTGTCGCTTGCAATATCATCATTCAGTAAAACTGTCTTTTCGGCATCATCCCAATCAATAACTGCGCCGTAACATTCGGAAAGAACTCTTAACGGAACATACGAACGGTTATTCATAATAATGGGCTGGTGTTCTGAAATATCGGCTGTACCTGCTGCGGTTTCGTATGTATCAGCTCTTGCATTATCCCAGCTTGTAAGCGTCCATGGACCGAATCCTCTGCCGTTATCAGTACGTGCGAACTGTAATATTTTTGTATTACGATTTGTTGTAATATATTGGGTATGTACGTCTGCATTGGTTATATCATCCCAGTAAACATTAATATTCATGGCGTCAAGCACGCCTCTTAATGGGACATAGGTGGTACCGTTTACAATAAAAGGTTTTACATTGCCAAAGCTCTGTTCCGCGTCATTGAGCTTAAGCTTAAACTGTGATGAAAACGGTGAACGGTAGGGGTTAAAAGGTCTTGCTTCCGAATATACCGCATTATTATAAAATGTGATTCCGCTGTCAGAATATACGCTTAACCATATATTATCAATGAACATAGCCATTTCCATAAAACCGCTTTTGGTTGTTCCGTATTCATCGGTATAATCAAATTTGACAGTTGCTTCAATATGGTCATCCTTGTTTGTCACATTACCGGTATATTCAGTGAAATCAAATAGCTCTTTGCCGTCTGTTATCTGTTTAAAATCAACACAAATCTGGTTTTTATCCATATAGCTGATGTAAAGCTGAGTCTTATCTGTATCGGAAGCATTTGCTGAAAACCATTTTCCCATAAAAGCGCTGTTGTTATAGCTGTGCGCGGAAGCCGTAGCTCCGAACATGAGCAGTGCAGATACTGTGCTTATAATAAATTTTTTCAAATTACATCATCCCCCTTGTAATAGTTTTAAGAGGACCGCTTAACGATCCTCTTAAAAATACTCCATATATCCTTACGCCTTGTTAACTGAACCGAATAATTCCATCTTTTCCTTAACAATAACCTTGATAGCTTCTGCACCCGGAGCCAAAAGCTTTCTCGGGTCAAAGCCCTTGCCCTGAAGATCCTTGCCTGCTTCAATATACTTTCTTGTTGCTTCCTGGAAGTAAAGCTGGCACTCTGTATTGACATTAATCTTTGCAACACCGAGAGAAATTGCTTTTTGAATCATATCTGCCGGAATGCCTGTACCGCCGTGAAGAACTAATGGTAAATCTCCGATAAGAGACTTTGTCTTTGCAAGAGCGCCAAAATCAAGCCCTGCCCAATTCTCAGGATACTTGCCGTGGATATTTCCGATACCTGCTGCAAGAAAGTCAACGCCTAAATCGGCAATTTTCTTACATTCTTCAGGGTCAGCGATTTCGCCTGCGCCGACAACACCGTCTTCTTCTCCGCCGATTGAACCAACCTCAGCCTCAATTGACATACCCATAGCGTGAGCGACCTTAACCAATTCCTTTGTTTTCTCAATGTTCTCATCGATAGGGAAGTGTGAGCCATCAAACATGATTGACGAGAAACCGGCTTTAATGCACTTGTAGCAGCCGTCATATGTTCCATGGTCAAGGTGAAGCGCAACCGGTACAGTGATGTTTAATTCCTCAATCATTGCCTTTACCATAGCTGCAACAGTTTTGAAGCCGGTCATGTACTTGCCCGCGCCCTCTGATACACCTAAGATAACCGGTGAATTGCACTCCTGAGCAGTCAGAAGAATCGACTTTGTCCACTCTAAATTATTGATGTTGAACTGTCCTACCGCGTACTTGCCGGCAACAGCCTTACGCAGCATTTCTGTAGCTGAAACTAACATGAATTTATTTCCTCCTTATTGCGTAAAAACGCTAAAATTACTTTTTATTAAATATAAACGATTCTGCCTGATATAATTCATCAAGAAAATCATCAGTTGGCTTAAATAGCTTTGTGCTGCCGCATGAATTGCAGCGTATGAAGATATTATCATCTATAACGGTTATATGGATTTTTTTGTTTCCGCATCGGCAGCTCAAGGAGTTATCCTCCGATAGAATATGCAGAGATTCACAAATTGCGGCAATAAGTGCGCCGACAGCCTCATCACCGTCAGCCGGAATATAATCATCAAAATATTCTTCTTCCTCAAGCTGAAGCTCGGCTATATCATTTTTAGCCTTTTCAAAAGCTGAACGGATTTTATCAGCATCACCTATAAAACAATAATCAACATCAGTATTTTCACATTTAGCTGTCAAAAGCGGTTTATTCCATAAATCCGGCTTTCGAAATCCGATACAGTGAGTTTCTCCGCAGATAATACACTGAATGTCCATTCTGTAGCTTTTGCCTGCATTGCTGAGAGTAAAGCACGGCAGCATACATACCGGACACAGCACAGCAATCGCTTTTCGCCCGGAAAACATAAATGGAGAAATAATTCGAGTTACAGCTCTGCCGCAGGAGGGACATATATATGTAATGTGCTGTTCATAATTTTGTATCATAGGTTCCTCCGAAATTGGTGTTATTTATCCGTTCCAAGCTTGTTTTCTCGTGCATAAAAGAACAGATATTGCTGAGCATAACCTCCCAATTTGCCAAATTTTTTTTCGGCAAATTCACTTATTGTTTTGATCGGTTGTTCTGATTGAAAATAGCAGATTTCCATAATTCTTTTAATCCACACATCAACCGGAAAGGAATCTGCACGGGAAAGTCCGAATAAAAGAATACAGTCCGAAACTTTGTTTCCTATGCCCTTTATGCTCATCAGAGCTTTTTTTGCCTCCGGGGTACTCATTTTATTTAGCTCGTCAATATTCAGTTTTCCCGAAACAACAGCTTCGGCGGCAGCTTTAATGTATTTGTCGCGGAAGCCTGCCCTAATAACCGATAACTCTTCCAATGAAAGCGAATCGATTCTTTGGGCAGAGGGAAATGAGAAATAAGTTTTTCCCTTATATTCCACAGCTTCACCGAACGATTCGCAAAGGCGTTCAATAATTCCTTTTATTCTTGGAATATTATTGCTTGCAGATATAATAAAAGAAATAATAGTTTCCCAAGTATCCTGTTTAAGAATACGTATACCGGCGCCGCAGCGAACCGCCTCTGACATAACATTATCATTTTCAGTAAGACGCTTTTTTATGCAGCCGTAATTACAATCAAGATCAAGAAAAGACCGCCATACATTTTCAAAATCGTCTTTTGAAGTATTGTGAAGAATAATGCAGTCCTCTGTCTGCTCAATTTCAAGCGGTTTCCCGAATGCGATACCGAAATACGTATTATTATAAATTTTATTAAAGCGGAAACACTGTCCGCAATCAAATGTGTGTGTAAGATCAAAATCATTAGCATTTTTGAGATACACACAATTATTCTTATATACTATATCCATATATCCATTATAACATATATTTTTATTTTTATCAACTATTGAAATGAACTTTGATAAAAAATATGGATATTTCCACAAAAGAATATAAGATATATTGTGCATTATTATCAAATCCCCTTAAAAACGCTCTTAAGGAACCATTGATTAATTAACACCTAACGGCTTAGCACGCATTGAACTTGCATATTTTCCGTCA
>JAUNPN010000008.1 GCA_030536655.1 bacterium
GACGGAGCCTCGGTTGCTTCATCAACCGGAGCTTCGGTTGCCTTTTCGGCTTCCTCCCGCGCCTTTTCGGCAGCTTCATTGTCTTCCTTCTGCTTCTGGTCAACCTTGTTTCTTACATCCTTCCAGAGTGTGTCGGCTGTAACCTCATCGCCGAAACCATAGTACTCCTTCCATGAGTCGAACTGCTCTTCCGGAATATATACGCCAACCTTGATTGTGCCTTCCGCTTCGCCCCACGGAGTATCTTCTGTAACTTCATCTCCGAGCTGAAGCTCTGACTTTAATGTTTCAAAGTCTGTTCCGTACATATCAGCTACTACCCTTGTCGGAACCGTATAGTATGCTGCGGTTTCGAATGTATTTCCGGGCATATCCTTCGGCAGTCCGAATTCTTCAAGAAATTCGTCAAGGGACATTCCCATGCCGTCCGCAACGTCTGTAATTGTCTGACCTGTTGTGTTAATATAACCCATTCTGTTATATTTGTTGAATAACGTTGAGCCGTACATCTTGCATAATACAGCCGCTGCGATAACAACGATAAGTACAACTATACCGATAATTATGCCTGTCGGTTTTTTCTTCGGAGCTTCCTCCTCCTTAGCGGTATCCGCTCCTTCAACAGCTTCTTTCGCTTCGGCGGCTTCCGTCGCCTCAACTGCTTCAACAGCTTCGGCGGCTTCCGTCGCCTCAACTGCTTCAACAGCTTCGGCGGTGTCTGCTGCTTCAGCAGTTTCAGCTACAGCTGCTGCTTCGGCAGTTTCCCCAGCTTCAGCTGTATCTGCTGCTTCAACAGTTTCCGTTGTTTCAACAGACTCACCATTTTCGTTTAAGTTTTTGTTTTCCTCGTTCACCTTATAAAATCTCCTTTTATAATTAATAATTACTGCTGTGACGCAGCTTCGCCGGCTGCCGAGCCGTCAGCAGCCGCTTCGTCAGCCGGAGCCACAGTTGCTTCTTCAGCCGGAGCCTCGGTTGCGTTTGCCATAGCTTCCTGCGCTGCTTCAACGGTATCCTTAACATCGCCCCACGGAGTTTCAAGTGTTACGGAAGCGTCAAGACCGTACATCTGCTTGAACATCTCAAACTGCTCTGCCGCGCCCTCTGCGGCTGCGTCAATACCAAGGTATGTTCCGAGCGGAATGAGCTTCTGAGCGTCTGCCCATGAGGTTGTTTCGGTAACCTTGCCTGTAAGACCGGTTTGTTCGAGCAGTTCTTCCAATGACTGACCGTTGTAAGCCGCGTAGCGGTCAACTGTCATGTGGTTGTAAAAATCCTCTGTTGATGTGTTTCCGTCTACGGAACCGTCTGTAATACCATTTTCTTCAAGGAATTCCTTTACCGACTGTCCTGCGCTTCTCGCAAGAGTCTTAACAGTCTGGGGAGCTGTTCCCTCCGAAACTGCCTTGTCAAATAAATTGTCCGATACCTTGCTGTAAACTGCATATCCGCCCGCAGCAAGGAATGCTATAATAAGTACAGCAATAATAATATTAATGGTTTTGTCCGAAGACGATGAGCTTTTGTGCGACATTTTTATAAAATCTCCTTTCATCTGCGGCAGTTGCGCCGCTGTTTGTACGCCATCCATAATACTATACCACTTTTACATAGAAAAATCAAGATGTTTTTTTAAACATATTATTAATTTTTTATTATATGAATTTATTGACTTTTAGATTATGTAATGGTATAATACAGTAAAACAGAACGGAGGTGGCTTCGGTATGCCGAGAAAAGCGAGAGAAAAGAGCAAAACCGGAATTTATGCGGTGCTTATAAAGGGAAACGACGCATCGCGCAAGCTGTTTTACGACGATGAGGATTACAGCGAATTTATTGCAAGGCTTGATGAAAATCTTGACACAGCGGTAATGGCTTTTGCGCTGTGTGAAAGCTGCATATGTATGATAGCGGCGGAAAGCGAAAGAGGAATAGGACTTGATATTCAGCCTGTGACAATCGGCTATGCAAGATACTACGGAAATCGTTACGGTATGAGCGGCGGAATTTTTGAGCGGCGTTTCAGAAGCATGCCGATTGAAACCCCCGAAGCTCTTGCGGCACAGCTTGCCTGTGTTCACAGATTCTGTGATACGGCGGGAAACGGAGGCTATACGGGACGTTATATGGATGATGATCTTTTTATACCTGACGAGGCGATGAAACTGCTGGGCAGCCGTGATATTTACGATGAGGCGATGAAAGCGGAAAATCCGGTAACGGCGTTTTTTGCGGGCAGCTTCCGGACGGCTTCCGGCAGCGCGGAGAAAAAGACTGCGGCAAATAAAATAAAAGAGGAGCCGAAGAAGGCGGCTGCGCCGGAGCCTGAGGTTAAGGCGGAGCCGGAGAAAGCGCCCGAGGCAGAGCCTGAGCTTAAGCCGGAACCAAAGCCGAAGAAAAAGAAAAAAATGCCTTCATGGCTTTTATAGCAGCATTGGGTTTATACCGGCTGTACATTGAATACAGGGCTTATACAGCCTATCTATCAGGAGGGAAACATGGCAAAAGCGATTATTAATGCTAAGCGCAAAAAAGGAAAGATAAGCAAGTATATTTACGGACAGTTTGCCGAGCATCTCGGCAGATGTATCTATGAGGGGCTTTATGTTGATGAGGACAGCGGTATTGAAAATGTAAACGGTATGCGCTGCGACGTGGTGAATGCGCTGAAGGAGCTGGATATTCCGGTGCTGAGATGGCCGGGCGGCTGCTTTGCGGATGATTACCACTGGAGAGACGGCATCGGCGAAAAGTCGAAAAGACCGTACATGGTAAATACGAACTGGGGAAAGGTTGTGGAAAACAACCATTTTGGAACACATGAGTTTTTTGAGCTTTGCGAGCAGCTCGGAACGGAGCCGTATATATGCGGCAATGTCGGAAGCGGTTCGGTAAAAGAAATGCGCGACTGGGTTGAATACATGACCTTCGGCGGGGATTCTCCGCTTGCGAACGAAAGACGCGCGAACGGCAGAGAGGAGCCGTGGAAGCTTAAGTATTTCGGCGTCGGTAATGAGAACTGGGGCTGCGGCGGCAATATGCGCCCTGAATACTATGCGGATTTGTACCGCCGTTATTCGGTATTTATCAGGAATTACGGCGAGGAACCGCTGTATAAGATAGCGTGCGGCGCGAATGAGCGCGACACACGCTGGACTGAGGTTGTTATGGAAAATGCCGGACATGCGATGAACGGTATATCGCTTCATAATTACCAGTTTGAAAGAAACTGGAAGGATAAGGGCGACAGCATTAAGTTTGACAGTGACGGATACTACACGCTTTTATCGGATGTTGTAAGAATGGAAAGCATTATAAAAGAGCATATCACTGTAATGGACAAGTATGACCCGGAGAAAAAGATTGATTTGATTGTCGATGAATGGGGAAACTGGTTTAATGTAATGCCGGGAACAAATCCGGGATTCCTGTATCAGCAGAATACGATTCGTGACGCAATTTCCGCGATGATGATGCTTCACTGTTTCCATGAGCATTGTGACAGAGTTCATATGGCAAATATTGCGCAGATGGTTAACGTGCTTCAGGCAATGGTTCTTACTGAGGGTGAAAAGATGGTGCTTACACCGACATATTATGTGTTTAAGATGATGAAGCCTCACATGGACGCGGTAAGCCTTGATGTCGACCTTGAAACCGGGGGCAGAGAGGTGAACGGAAGAACCGTTCCCGATGTGAGCATGAGCGCGTCTGAAAAGGACGGAAAAATTACGATTTCGCTGTGCAACACAAGCCTTGAAAAGTGCGAGGACCTTGAGATTGAAATAAGAGATGCGTCCGTTTCGGCTGTAACCGGTGAGGTTATGGCGGCTGAAAATATGTGTGATTATAATGACTTTGACTGTGAAGAAAAGCTGCACCCGACGGAGCTTAAGGCGCAGGTAAAGGACGGCGTTATAAAGGTAACGCTTCCGAAGATGGCTGCGGCGGTGATCACGGTTGAATAATGGCGCGCTGTAAGAGGTGCAGCCTGAAAACAGTTCTCAGCGATAAGGATACCGCTCCGATGGTGAAAGAGGTAATGGCTTCGGGCATGAAGCTTGTTGACGAGGAGGAATACAGCCGAAGGCTGAGGACTTGTATGGAATGTGAAAAGCTTGCCTATGGAACCACCTGTATGCTTTGCGGCGCGGTGGTTCAGGTACGCTGCCTGACGGAAAGAGGGAAGTGTCCATTCCCCAAAAATCCAAAGTGGTAGCTCTGCGGGACTGATTATAAATGGAGAGTATTATGTTAAAGAGAGAAGAAATTCAAATCCGTGATCCGTATGTTCTCGTTCATGACGGAATGTACTATCTTTACGGAACAACGGACAAAAACTGCTGGAGTGACAAGGGAACGGGCTTTGACAGCTACAGAAGCAGTGACCTTGAAAACTGGGAGGGACCGTTTACAGCGTTCCGCCCGGACAAGGACTTCTGGGGCGACAGGCATTTCTGGGCGCCGGAGGTATATTATTATGAAGGAAAGTTCTATATGTTCGCATCCTTCAAGAGCGCGGAGCATTGCAGGGCAACTCAGGTTCTCGTGAGTGACGCTCCGGACGGAGAATTCAGGCTGCACAGCGAAAAGCCGCTTACTCCAGAAGGCTGGGAATGCCTTGACGGAACGCTCTGGATTGAGGACGGAGAGCCGTGGATGGTGTTCTGTCATGAATGGATTCAGGTTATTGACGGTGAGATGTGGGCGGTGCGCTTGAAAAAGGATTTATCGGGGACAATAGGAGATCCGGTACTGCTGTTCAAATCTTCACAGGCTCCGTGGACGGTAGGCGCGAAGCAAAGGGTAAACGGCGAGGACTGTCTTGCATATGTGACGGACGGACCGAACCTGTACAGAACCGAGGACGGAGGACTGCTCATGCTTTGGTCATGCGGAGGAAAAAAAGGCTATGCGATAGGTATGGCAAAGAGCAGCAACGGCAGAATAGACGGTGACTGGACTCATCTTGACAAGCTGTTGTTTGAGGAAAACGGAGGTCACGGCATGATATTCACTGCGCTTGACGGAAAGAAATACGTTGCGCTGCATAAGCCGAACAAGACTCCGAACGAAAGACCCTGCTTCTTTGAAGTTGCGGAAAGAGCCGGAATACTTGAGCTGAACGTATAAAAAAATCCATTTCTGTAAATAATGCTTCTATATAGAAATATTTACAGGAGGAATATATGTTAAAACGATTATCGGCGGCGGTTCTTGCCGCGGCTGTTATAATGACCTCGCCCGCTGCGCAGGCTTTGTCAAAATACGGCTCGCGCGGCAGCGAGGTCACAAATATTCAGACAAGACTGAAAAGCTGGGGTTATTACAGCGGCAGTGTTGATGGGATTTACGGTTCGCAGACTGTTGCGGCGGTGAAGCAGTTTCAGCGCAGGCACGGCTTGACGGCTGATGGAATTGCGGGACCGGCAACTCTTGAGAAAATCGGACTTCCGACAGGAAAGTCAAGCTCCTATTCGTCAGACCTTGAGCTTATTGCGAGAGTGATTAACGGCGAGGCGAGGGGCGAGAGCTATACCGGACAGGTTGCTGTCGGCGCGGTGGTTCTTAACCGTGTGAAGCATTCATCATTCCCGAATACGGTTGCCGGAGTGGTATATCAGAAGGGAGCGTTCACTGCGGTTACGGACGGGCAGGTTAATCTTGCTGTGTCATCCTCCTGCTACAATGCGGCAAGAGACGCCATGAACGGCTGGGATCCGTCCGGCGGCGCGATTTATTATTACAATCCCTCAACCGCAACGAGCAGCTGGATAAGATCAAGGCCGGTTATTGTGAAAATAGGCAGACACGTTTTCTGCAAGTAGATTTTGGTAATGTAAGGAAGGATAATTATGGCTAAGTGGATTACCGTTGCGGTATTGGGTACAGCGTTTGCTGTAATCGTGATAATGGATACGATCAAAAAGAGAAAATTATTGCTGAAAAGCGACGAAAAATAAAATTTTGTTCAAAAAACAGTGGTGTATTACCACTGTTTTTTAAACTTGTAAATTTTTAATAAATATTGTATAATATAATTAGTATGTTGTATGTAGGTTATACATACGAAAACGAATTTAATTAAGAAAGAGGGAGAAAAACATGAGAAATTCAAAAAGAATGCTGTCAGCTCTTACGGCTTTTGCTATGACAGCATCGGCGTTCTCTGGAATGTGCATTTCAGCAAGTGCTGCTGAAGGAGTAAATACAATTACTCCGATAGCTGATACTTATATTGATACTGCGGATGCCACAAGCCATGCGGATGCTACAGAACTCAGAGCTATGCAGACAACAAAAGCGGCGCTTGTTAAGTTTGATGCAAGCCAGTATCTCGGCAAGACAATAACAAAGGCGGAATTAACTTTTAATATTGCCAGCCGTGCATATAATACGGGCAGAAACCGTTGGGAAAGTTCGTCCATCGTACTTAGTACAGTTGATACAGCGTGGGAAGACTCGGCACTGCCGGAAGCGTATACTATTTCCGGCAGCGGTAACATAAGTAATGCTCAGATATGGTCAGACAATGACAGTGCAACACCTTCGGACGGAATTCCTCCGTATTCGTCAAAAACATTTGATGTTACAGAAGCCTTAAAAGCTGATGAAGATGGAATCATTGCTTTTGAAATCGCTACAGGTACAGGTCGTGAACAGGCGATAGCTTCAATGGAGGACACGGAAAATGCTCCGACTCTTACAATTACAACTACTGATGCTGCGCAGGTAAGCTACAGTCTTAAGGCTGCAGAGGGTGAAAAGGACTTAGGCGTTGTCGTTGCAAGCGGTGAAGCAACTGCGGGTTCAACTGTTACAGTGTCAGGTATTCCAAAGTATGTACAGAGTGAAGGTGCATATTATGTACTTGATGATGAAAATGTTTCGGAATACTCAAAGGAAGTGACTCTCGGAGAAGAAGCTTATGAGGGTACAGTATCGTACTCGCTTGATAATAGCGTTTTGTATGCTTCAGAGGGAGAGAAGCTTGAAAATGCAACAGGAATAACAAATAAAGACGGAGCATCAGCAGGTGCTTACGGTGCGATTGCAGGCGGAAAGAAGGCATCAATCGGTATTTATTCTGCTGGAGAATATGTTCTTAAGGCATACGTTAATGAAAGAGGAGACAGAGGTCTGTTTGTAAGAAATGCAGCGGATGCAGATAATACAACAAATGCTATTGCAAATCTTGATATTACTCGCGATTCCGCAGCAGGTGAGTATGAAGTCAGCTTTACATTGACAGATACGACAGAATTAGAACTTTCCGGCTATACAACAGATGGGGGAAGTGTAAATCAGTCGACATCAATTGACTATGTTGTTCTTACCGGAACAGGTAAAGCTGTTGAAGCAACACCGACACCTGATCCGAATGCTGAATACACTGCAACAATTACAGTAACAGGCAATGGTGCAGCGAAGTTTGTTACAGAAGTAACAGCAACAGACGCACCGACAGACGCCCCGGCAACGGATGCACCGATAACAGAAGCTTTAGCTTTTGTTGTGGATGCGAATACTCCGGTAGATGCTGATACTGTATATACAGATGATGATAATATTACAGTAAAGACTGTTTTTGCCGGAAAGATAGGCGGTACTACAGCTACTATTGCAGGAAGAGAATTTACTAATAATATTCAAATTCGTGTAGATGCAGCACCAGATTCAAGCACAGGATACACAGAAAAGGCAGATAATACACCGCTTCTGATAACAGCAAAGAAGAGCGGACAGTTTACAGTTTATTATAGACGTCAGGCAAGCAGCGGTTCATATGCAGCCGGTGATGGTAAGGATATTAAGCTTTCGTTAAAGAATGCTGATGGTACATATGCAGCCAACATCCCGGGTGTTATGACTATGGAGTCCTACACAGAAGATCAAGCTTATGGATATGGAACTCAGGTGTTTGATTTGACAGCAGGTAATGAGTATATCCTTTGGGCAAAAGGTACAACCGGTACATTATTTGGTTATGATTTTGCTCCGGAGGCAACAGCTTCATTATCGGACTATACAGTTGAGGAGCTTACAGACACAGTTACTGCAAAGGCGGGAGAAACAATTACTGTAAAGGTAACAGAGGGTACAGTTAACAGTATCACAACTGTTCCGGCAGCAGAGGTTACACCGGTAGAAGGCAAGGAAGGCTATTACACATTTGTAATGCCGGCAGCTGATACAGCTGTAACTGCTGACTTCACGGCAACAGCAACAGACGCACCGACAGATGCCCCGGCAACAGATGCGCCGACAGTGGCTCCGATAGATAACAAGGTATATATTAATGAAAGCTTTGAGGGTTATCCGGCAGGAACAATCATCAAGTCGGCAGGAAACGATGTAGATGAAGCGTATCAGCCGGTAACATACGGAGATATTACATATGCGGCAGGCCGCAGAAACAATGGTTCGATTAACAGTTCGCAGTCTTTCGGCGATTATGAGGGCAGCCAGGTTCTTGTTATCTCAGAAGATGGTTATGCAACAAACGGCAGAGGTGTATCATTCTCATTCAGCGGCGTTCCGGCAACTGCTCAGATTCCGGCAGGCCAGATTCTTGAGCTTAGCATGGATGTAACATCGACACAGTCATTTGAGCTTACAGGCTTTGGAACTGTTCCGGCAATCGGTACAGCAGGAGTTGCTTCACTTTCAGAAGCAGTTTCAAAGGCAGTACTTACACCTGTAAAGTCGGCTGATACAGCAGTTGTTATTAAGGCTGTATATGACAACGGCAGATTGGTTTCAATGACAGCCGAGGATAAAACAAATGTAGTTGCAGGTACTCCGATTGAGGTTGAAGCAGCGGAGGGTACAAAGGTGATGCTCTGGAACAGCCTTAACGGTATGGAGCCGATTGCAGAAGCGGCAACAGCAGCAGTAGTATCAGAGCCGACAGACGCACCGACAGATACACCGGCGACAGACGCACCGACAGATGCACCGACAAATATACCGACATTGGATCCGGATGCGACAGAAGCTCCGGCTCCGGTAACAAGCTTACCGCATTTAAGAGCAATCATTGACCCGGCGAACGGCGCTCAGTACATTATTATAACTGATACAGAAGGAAACGTTCTTTCATCATCAGTAGCTCCGCTTACTGCTACAGGCTTTACAGGAGCAACATTCTATACGGCAAATACAAGCGCAAATATTGATAACCTCAAGGTTGAGGTAAAGGATTCGGATGTAGGTATTGCTGAAGTAAATGTTAAGAATGGTGATAACGCTTTAGAGGGTGCAGATGTAGCAATCGGTTCAATAGTAAAGACTACAGATTCGAACGGTAAGGTACAGTTTGCACTTCCGAACGGAACATATGACGTAACAGCTTCAAAGAGCGGTTATGAGCACACAGAGGGTATGCAGGACAATGCGGCAGGTACAGTTACTGTTAATTCAAATAAAGCAGCAGCTGAGCTTACGTTAAGAACTATGTCATACATCAAGGTTCCGGATACAGTTACAATTGAAGGAGGTCAGACGTTTGTTGCAGCTCCGAAGGAAGAAGATGCAGCTTCGTCAGAAGCATTCACAGTAAAAGTACTTGACCAGTATGGTATTCCGATGACAGAGGAGGAATATGGTTTAACATGGTCAGTCTTCCCGGCAGGCACAAGCGAGGCTGATGCTAACGTAACAATCAACCAGAACGGTGTTGTTACAGTAAGCAAGGGATTCAGCACAGAGTCTAAGGTTGCGGCTTATGATGTTACGGTTGTTGCGGCAACGGATGACAGAAATCAAAAGGTTACAAAGACGCTTTACGTAGGTAATAACGATATTATTTACTATGACCCGATTAACTGGAAACAGGACGGAGGTACAGGCAACAGAAACGGAAGCGTAAACTTAGCCGAGCCTGTTACATTACCGGATATTTCAAGTGTTACAATTAATGTAAACTTCCCGACAGGTACAGAAGGACAGTCAACATTGGTTCTTGCTTCGAACGGCGGAAATCTTACCGGTATTCAGTATCAGTCAACCGGAATAATCAAGGCATGGACAGGATGGAACGGTAACACAGCATTCAATCAGTCGGGTGATGTTGACAAATTTACAAACAGCGGTATCATTGCAGAAGGCTATGAGAAGGGTACGGTTCTTCCGATAACGTTCGTAATTGATAAGGTAAACAGCAGTATAACAGCTTCATGCGGCGCATATACAGCATCATTGCCGTATACGGTAGCAGCGGAAACTCTTACAGGTCTTAAGTTCGGTCAGTACAGAAACTACGGTGCTGTAACAGTATCGGATATTATGATTCAGGAGCCGAATAACAATTATCTTGCAATCATAGGTGATGAAGATTTTGCTAAGGTTGGAGGCAAAACTGTAACAAGACAGTATGCTCTCGGACAGTCGGTAATCGTTCCGGACGAGACCTTCACTTGGACAGTATCAGGTGACAATACTGCGGTTACTATTGCCGACGGCGTTCTTTCCGTAGCAGACAGCGCTGCCGCAGGAACATATACTATAACTGCAACGAGTACAACAAATGCTGAAAAGACAGCGACATTAGAAGTAGAAATCGGTGATTTCCAGGTAATTGAGACTTCAAAGATTGAGGTATCGGGTCCGCAGGCTTATAAGTTGGGCGAGGACACAACAGGTACATATAAGATTGTTAACGCGATTGATTCTTATGGTGATGACATTGTTTCATTGCTTGCAGATGTAAAGTGGTCAGTGGATAATGCAGCTGTAGCTGAAATTACCGACGACGGTGTACTGACTGTAAAAGGCGCGGGCACAGCAACTGTAACAGGCGCTGTTACAAACGGCACAGCGGTTACAAAAGTTAATGTTCCGATAACTGTCGGTGCATATTATGTAAAAGCACCTGCAACAGGCGACATAACAGCAGTTGATACATCATCGCTTGTTTCAAACAGCGCAATTACAGGATATCAGGTAACAACATCAAAGGACGGAGTTCTTGTTAAGCAGACAGTTGAAACGGCGGCTCCGACAAGTGTTGACACAACCGGTGCGGATACAGTTGAGATTGCTCCGGTGTTCGAGTATAAGATCGGTGTTCCGGGAGAACTCGGCACAGTCGGCGAGGGCTATGATATTCCGATTCCGGCAGATACTTATAACTTTGTTGTAACAGATAACGGTGAGCGCTGCGATGTTTATGTAAATAAGCAGATGCTCGTAAATAACATTCTTCAGGGCGGAAGCGCAGTAAGAAGCCTTGCTGTCAATGATGTTGTTGTTAATGAAGGCGTTGCTGTAATTTCCACTGCTGAGTATCCGAGCGGCAAGGGTAAGAATGATGTGGATATTGTCATTAAGGTTGTTAAGTCACCGTCAAATGTAGAGAGAACAAAGAAGATGTATGTTCTCGGCGACTCGCTCGTTTGCATCTACTACAACGGCGGAAGCGATGTAAACAACACATATCAGACAGGCTGGGGTCAGGTTCTCCAGAACTATGTAAAGGGTGCGGAGGTTGTAGACCTTGGTAATTCGGGCGTAACAGCTAACGGACTTTACGGTACAGCGTTTACGCAGGTTCTTACAAGTGCAAAGCCCGGCGATTACCTCGTTCTTGAAAGCGGCTACAACGACAGAACATACGATACAGAGGATATCATGAAGAATGCGCTCAGAAATATGTATAATGAGGCGACGGCGCTTGGCGTTAATGTAATATTCGTATCGCCGAACGCTGCGCAGCATGACTACAAGGGCAGCGTTTCATGGACAACATACATGGAGGATGTAGCGGCGGAGCTGAATGTTCCGTATATTGACCTTTCACAGAAGAGCTATGACTTCCTCTATGGAACATATGGTGATAACACAGATGCAGTTAAGGCTACATACAATGTATCTGATGGACTACACTCACAGTACAGAGGCGCTCAGAAGTTAGCTTCAATCGTAGCAAGCGGTCTTATTGATTTGGGATACGGTGCTGATATTAATACAGAATATAAGTACACCTTCACAGATACTTTAGGAAATACAATTGAGTGCCAGGCGGCTGCTTCGGCAGAATAATTTCTAAACAGAATAATAAAGAAAGGGTATCGCTTGTGCGATACCCTTTCTTTAAAGCTGTGAGCATCGTGTATGGCGTAAATGCATATTTACCGCCGGACAAGCAGACCGGAAGCTGTTACAGCAGCAACGTTGTAAGCAATGAACGTGATAAATAAAATCTTAGCCGGAGAAAATATGCGGGAGACCGGCGGGAACTGACAATGTCCTATATAAATTTTTCCAAAACACTTGAAATAGAAATAATTTTGTGGTATAATAATAAGATAAAGAAAATGTCTGAAAGGAGACACGTCTTATGAAAATTACCGATGATATGATAAAGAAGATATGCTCTGCAACGATGTACAGACGCGGCGTGGAATATCTGCGCGAAGGACGGGTACATCTGCGCAAGCGTGCCGATAACATGATTAACGCGATTGTTGACGGTGAAGGGATTTATAATATTCAGGTAAGATTTTCCGAAAACAGTATTGAAAGCTGTATGTGCACGTGCCCGTATTTCCAGACTATGAATTCGACGTGCAAGCACATTGTCGCGGCCTTGAAGCAGCGTCAGAATGAGCTTGAGGAGGGCGGAAACGTTGAAGACGAAAATGATAAGCTTGCCGGAATACTGTGCAGCGGATATAATGCCGTGCATTCTCACAAGGAAACACTGTATCCTTCGTTTTCTCTTAACGTGACAAGAAACGGTTCAGAGCCGGTATACAGCGTTTCAATGAGCTTTTTGCCTACAGGTGTGCGGCTGCATGATATTGAAAATTTTCTTGAGAGCTATATACTTAAAAAGAAATTCCATATAGACAAGCGTATTGAATATGATCCGGCAAAAACTGAATTCGGAAGGTATCAGCGGGAAATAATAGATATACTTGCGGAAAGCTATGAAAACAGGGCGTCGTCTAATGCGAACTATACAAATACATTGTATCATACACAGATCGGCGAGCGCACTGTCGGCAGACTGATACCGCTCCTTGAGCACGTGGAATACAGCTTTATCATTGATTCGATAAATATGCACAGGATAAGCATACATGAGGAAAACCCGGATATACTTATTGATGTAAACGCTGCTGATGACGGTATAGTGATGGAGGTAAGCGAAAGAGGCTTTGCCCTGACGCGCAGCGGAGAATGGTTTTGGTATGAAAATGCAATTTACCATACCGATGAGAGCTGGAGAAATTATTTTATGCCGATATATAATGCGCTCAGTTCGGAAAGCAGAACATATATATCCTTCCGCGGTACTAACAGAATAAGCTTTGCAATGGAGGTGCTTCCTGAGGTGAGGGGAAAGCGCGGAGTTATAATGCAGGGGCTGGAGGATATAATAGTTGATGAAAAGCCTGAATTTGAGATTTATTTTGACGGCAGAAACCGGGCGGTAACAGCTGTGGTAATCGCGCGTTACGGAAGTATTCCGATAAGGCTTCCGGACGATAAGGGAACGGGCAGCAAGATTGTTGTGCGGAATTATGAGGCTGAGGGAGATATTTTATCACATTTTAACCGATTTGAGCGTGAGGACGGAACCTTTGTGCTTAATGATGACGGGGATATTTATGATTTTATCACGCTTGAACTGCCTGTTTTGAGACTGAAGGCAAAGGTGATGGCTTCCGAACGCTTTAATGCCATAAATATAACAGATACGGCAGGGTTTAAGGTATCGGCGTCGTTTAATCCGGCAAACCGTTTTCTTGAGGCAGGCTTTGATACTGATTTAAGCCTTGAGGAAGTACGCGGAATACTTAAATCAGTAAGGCTGCGCCGCAGCTATTACCGCATGAAGGACGGACGATTTCTTGATTTGACCGACTGCCGGGAGAGCAGACTGTTTAATGTGATTGATTATCTGGATTTCAGTGACGAGGAGCTTGCAGTCGGAAGAAAAAAACTGCCTATGTATCAGGCGCTGTACCTTGAATCTATTGCCGACGTTGGAAAAACAGAGGAATTTATGATGCTGATTGAGTCTATACACTCAATCGAACCGGTATATCCGCGTCATCTTGACGGAATTCTGCGTGATTATCAGAAGGAGGGTACCGCATGGATGAAACAGCTTTCAACTCTCGGCTTCGGCGGTATACTTGCCGATGATATGGGCTTGGGTAAAACCTTGCAGGTAATAGCGTATGTTATGGGCGAAAATACAAATAAGCCTTCACTGATTGTTACACCGAGCGCGCTTATATACAACTGGCTGAACGAGATTAAGCGTTTCACTCCGGAAGCAAGGGTGCTTGTTGTGGACGGTCCGAAGGAGGAAAGGGAAAAGCTTACTGAGGAAATGTCGGATTTTGATTTTGTAATTACCTCGTATCCGATGCTGCGCCGTGACGGCGCAATGTATAAGGATAAGGAGTTTTCCTATTGCTTTATTGATGAGGCGCAGTATATAAAAAATCCAAAGACAATGAATGCGCGCAGCGTGAAGAATGTGAATGCAAGAGTACGCTTTGCGCTTACCGGTACGCCGATTGAGAATTCATTGATGGAGCTTTGGAGTATATTTGATTTTGTTATGCAGGGGTATCTCTGTAATGCGCGGGAATTCCGCGAACGGTTTGAAATTCCGGTTACAAAAAATTCGGACGTCAATGCGGCTAATGATTTGCGCGCTAAGATAAAGCCGTTCATTCTGCGCAGAATGAAGAATGACGTGCTGGAGGAGCTTCCGGAAAAGATAGAGAATACCGTTTATGCCGACCTCGTTCCGGAGCAGAAGAAGCTTTATTCGGCGTATCTTGCAACAGCGAAGAATGAAACTGCGGCTCTTTTGGAAAGCGGATCAAAGATGCGTATTTTGGCATTGCTTATGCGCTTAAGACAGATTTGCTGTCACCCTGCGCTCTTTGATGAGAGCTATAAAAAGGACAGCGGAAAGCTGAACGCGCTTATGGATATTGTGACGGGAGCGATTTCCTCCGGTCACAGGGTGCTTGTATTCTCACAGTTTACCTCAATGCTGGCAATTATAAGACGTCAGCTTGACGGCGAGGGGATAGCGAGCTTCTATATTGACGGACAGACGAAGCCATATGAAAGGACGGAAATGGCGCAGCGGTTTAACGACGGTGAGCGCAGCGTTTTTCTTATATCGCTGAAGGCGGGCGGTACAGGTCTTAACCTGATAGGCGCGGATACTGTAATCCATTACGATCCATGGTGGAATCCGGCTGTTATGGATCAGGCGTCGGACCGTGCCTACAGAATAGGTCAGACGCGCGCGGTTCAGGTTATACGGCTTGCTTCAAGCGGTACTATAGAGGAAAAGATTTTGAAGCTTCAGGAGAGCAAGCGTATGCTTGCCGACGATATAATAAAGATGAATTCGGATTCCTTTGCTTCGCTTACGAACGAGGAAATCCGGGCACTTTTTGAATGATGGTGGTGAAAACTAATGGCTGAAATCAGGGGCAGATATCAGAAGCGGTTGGATGATAAGTTCAGCGAGGCTTTCTCAGAGGCGCAAAATGAGGTGCGCAAGTCCCGGCGCAGGTGGGGTAAGAGCCTGATATTCATAGCGGTAATATGGATAATAATGAATGTATGGGCGGCGATCTATATAGGAATGAGTAAAAACATATATTTCTGGGACGCGTCCACCTACTGGGATATTTCAAGAGATATTGCCGCAGGCAAATTGCAGTGCGGTATAGGCGATATTTATAAATCTATATCAGAGCTGGACTACAACTATGTCGCTGCGATTCCCGGCGCTCTGTGGACGAAGATTTTCGGCGGTTCGCGGATGTCTTATGTTCTTGGTCTGGTGAATATGTATCTTATGCCGGCAGTCTGCATGATTTATGCGCTTGCAAAGAAGCTGTCAAAGGGTGAGATGCTTGCATCGCTCATGACCGCAGCGGCGATCCCATCGCTGATATTTATGTGCCTTATCGGCTTTACGGATATTGGAGGAATGCTGCCGTGCCTTTTGGCGATGTATCTGTATTTTACAAGAAAAGAGAAAATGATTGAGCCGCTCAGGTATATTGCGATAGGTGTGCTGCTTGTGTTTGTGATGCTGTGGAGAAGGTGGTATGCGTTTTTCTCCGTATCATTTATAACGGCGATGCTTGCCGAGGCGATAATATTCAGAAAAAATGTTATTCCGGCGGTTATAACAGGGCTTACAAGCGCGGCAATTTTATTTTTCGGATTCAGGGATTTTGTTTTTGTTAAGCTGCTTGCTGACTACGGAAATCTGTATTCCGGTTACAAATTCTCGGCTTCAACCGATGTTAAGCTTGTTATGAGATATTTCGGTCTGATTAATCTTCTTGCACTTGCTGCGGGTTCGATTGCCGCCGGGATTTTGAAAAAGGAAAAAAGAACTGTATTTTTATGGACGCAGATGCTTGTCTGCTTTGTGATGTTTATTTCCACGCAGACTCACGGTCAACAGCATTTGCTGCTGTATGTTCCTTCAATGATTGTAACGGCGCTGCTGCTGATTAAGCATATTAATGATATAAAGCTGCTGACTGCGGTTATGCTGCTGAGCGCCGTAAGCATTGTGAATGTAAATATACCCAGACAGCAGCCGAACAGCATAAGCGAAATAAAGCATTATGCGCTTGTTCCGGATTTTTCGATGCGTCCGATTGTCAGAGAGGATACGGATGAAATTCTTGCGCTTAAGACAAGGCTTGATTCGGTGGTTGAGGAGGGCGCAAGTTTGGGCGTGCTTGCAAGCTCGTTCAAGCTGAATGAGGCTATTCTGATGAATGTGATGCCATCGCTCGGAATGGAAGAAACGAGAGAGAATTATATAGTCGGTCTGCCGCAGGTGGATTCGAGGGATAAGGACTGCTACTGGCTGTATAATGTAAATTATATGCTTGTGGCTTTCCCGGCTCAGACGCACCTTGCACCGGAAAATCAGAAGGTTGTTACGGAGGCTGTAAGAAGCTTTGAAGTGAATGCCGATTTTGCGACTGCGTATGATGAGGTGCCGGATTTTGCGGTTCAGATTAACGGCATGGATATAAAGCTGTATAAGCGTAACCGTGAGGTTACCAAGACTGATATGACGGTGTTTGAAAGACGGCTTTAATATAAAGGAGCAGCCGCATAATAACGTGCGGCTGCTCTTGGTGTTTCTGACTTTGATAGTGATTCACAATAATACGGTTATGATAAAATGCTATATAAGCTGCATTAAGTAATCTTAATGCAGCAGGATAATTGAATAAGTTTGGGAAAAGATAAGCACCGCTTCTCTTTTCCCAAACGCATTGGTAAAAGGAGTTCAGATTATAAGTTTGAATAATAATACATAGAACTTATTCAATTATATATAATCAGTGATTGGCATTTTAAAAATTATGACAGATAATAAGCGCCGCTTCTGAACTGAAAATAATACTGATATTCATGAACATCCTTATCGGTCACAACTCTTACAATAAGATTACCGGAGTAGGGAAGGTCGGTGATATTCGCATAATACGGAACATTCTCAGAAACTGCTTTTATAACTCCATCAACCTCATATTCTACGCGCAAAATATTTTCATGTGGGAAATACGCATATGCGTACAGCGGCATAGTGCCGTTTTCATATCGCTGATTACTTGAATTTGCCTTACAGAAGGTCTTTTCGGGCTTACCGGAAGCCGTTGTCAGATACCCTGCACCGTCTATCGCTTCATTGATAATCTCACGATACTCCGGAGTGGTCTTGTATTCCATAATTTCGCCGCCGCAGTTCTGATTGAAGTAGGTGAACATCTTGACCTGCGGGAACTTCATTGCAGTGTACCAATACATTGCACGTAACCGCTGTTCTGCCCAGCCGGTCAAATCAATGTCGGCATATAGTACCTTGCTTTCTACAGCACCTTCACTTATTGCAATCGGCTTGTCGATATTGTTCCGCTGCATAAAATCCGTCAGCTTCTTTATAGAATTGGACATCCAAGCGTAATCTCCGCAGTTGAAGGCAAGCAGTCCTTCATCGGACATGTCCGTTATTCCCATAAAATCATGCTTCATAAAGCACGACATACCGACCCAGTCAACATACTCATTGCCCGGATAGTACAGCTCATACGGTCTGTCAAGTGAACCGTAATCTCCCGGTGACCACATCATTGCAAGGTTATCATATTCATGTACAATATCCGCAATGTGCCGGAATGCCTTGACGAAGGCGGACGGAGAATTTCCCATTGTTCCCATGTTCATCTCCGCTCCGTAGCGGATAATTGCTTTTTGTCCCGCGGCGGTAATGTTGTCAAGCGTCCGCCTGATGTATTCGTCATCATATGCCTGAGTTACGTCCATTGTGTTCCAGCAAATCAGGTTTATACAATCCTTTCCCTCAATTTCGGATTTATAATTCTTTTTGAAATCATCGTTACGCTCATCAAATTCAAAATATGAGGAATAAACTCCGAATGTATCGGTAAAACCCTCGGTTTCATCGGCGGTAATTCCGGCATAAATTCCGGTTTCGGGTTCTAATCTCGCACCTGAATAATATCGCTTGTTTCCCTGACCGGAAACGTGTGTGTACAGCTCAAACTCATTATCCGCCGAAAATGCCCCGTATTCCTCAACTACCTTTTCCATAGTTGTTGCCGGAAAACGGAAGGAATTAAGGTACAGTGTTCTCACTGAATTATCATATCTGTAATTGAAATTATAATCCGAATAGCCCCATTCTTCATTATATTTATCGGTAATTGCACCCAATGCTTCAACCTCAACACAGGTTCTGCCGTTCACATTATAGGAAGGGATAAAAATTCCGTTCACATATGCAACAATATCTGTGCTAAGCACCTCGCCGCAGGTGCCGCCCACGCTGCCGCGTTCAACCGCAGGTGTGTTGTATTCCTGCGGTGCTTCAAGAGTAGTCACGTCAACACGTCTTGTTTCTTCATTAAATTGAACGTCAAAGCCGTATCCGCGTAAATCGGCAAGCGCAACAGCGGTTGTGCCGTCTATGCTGTATGACGGAATTGGAACGTTGTCCACTACTGTCAGAATATCCGTTGTGTAAACCAATCCGAGAACCTCTCCCGGTTGTGCGGCGTAAGCAGTCAGTCCAAAGGCTGCTAAGGCAGCTGCAGTAAATATTAATTTTTTCATATTTTCTTCCTTTCTTCACTGTTTTTGATAAAATAAGTTTACTACAAAATCCTTAAAAACACAATCTAATTTGCCTGAAATGCCGTCAAACTGTCATGAAATACCAAAACAGCCTTATTTTCTTGATTTAGTGCAGTTTGTACATAAAAATACCTAAAAAAATTTACAACTTTTTTTCAAAAAAAGGTGGTAATTTGTTAATGAATATGGTATAATATAAAATAGTGTACTATGATTTGGAAGAAAGGATTACTTCTATGAATATATTTGATAAAATCTTCGGTACGTATTCGGACCGTGAGTTAAAGCGCGTAAAGCCGATTGCTCAAAAGGTTATGGAGCTTGAGGATACAATGGCTGCGCTTTCGGACAAGGAGCTTAAGGCAAAAACACCGGAATTTAAGGAGAGACTGGCAAAGGGTGAAACATTGGACGACCTTCTCCCGGAGGCTTTTGCCGTAATGCGTGAAGCAAGCTGGAGAGTTCTCGGCATGAAGCATTTCTACGTTCAGGTTATCGGCGGTATTATTCTTCACCAGGGAAGAATTGCCGAAATGAAAACCGGTGAAGGTAAAACCCTCGTTTCAACGCTTCCGGCATATCTGAACGCTCTTACAGGTGACGGTGTACATATCGTTACCGTAAATGATTATCTTGCAAAGCGTGACTCGGAATGGATGGGTAAGGTATACCGTTATCTTGGAATGAGCGTTGGTCTTATCATTCACGATCTTGACAACGATCAGCGCCGCAAGGCTTATGCTTGTGATATTACCTACGGAACAAACAATGAGCTGGGCTTTGACTATCTGCGTGACAACATGGTTGTACGCAAGGAGGAAATGGTTCAGCGCGGACATAATTATGCAGTTGTCGATGAGGTGGACTCAATTCTTATTGATGAAGCAAGAACTCCGCTTATTATTTCCGGACAGGGCGAGGACGCTAACGAGCTGTACAAGCAGGCCGACGCTGTTGCAAAGAGATTAAAGTGCCTTGTTTTAACAGAGCATGACGATAAGCAGCTTGACGTTGATGTTGATGCTGATTACATCGTTGACGAAAAGGCAAAGACTGCCTCGCTCACAGAGAGAGGTACAAAAAAGGTTGAGCAGGCGTTTGCGATAGATAACCTTGCCGACCCGGAGAATATGAAAATTCAGCATCATATCAATCAGGCGCTTCACGCTAACGGCGTAATGCACCGTGACCAGCAGTATGTTGTAAAAGACGGAGAGGTTATGATTGTTGATGAATTTACAGGCCGTATCATGCCGGGCAGACGCTACAGCGACGGACTTCATCAGGCGATTGAGGCAAAGGAAGGCGTTAAGGTTGAGAACGAGTCTAAGACACTCGCAACAATTACCTTCCAGAACTTCTTCCGTTTATATAACAAGCTTTCGGGTATGACGGGTACGGCTCTTACAGAGGAGGAGGAATTCCAGCATATCTATAAGCTTGACATCGTTGCTATCCCCACAAATAAGCCGGTTATCAGAAACGATATGGAGGACAGCGTTTATAAGACGGAAAACGGTAAGTTTAAGGCGGTTATCCGTCAGATTAAGGAATGCCATGAAAAGGGACAGCCGGTGCTTGTCGGTACTGTAAACGTAGACAAGTCGGAAATGCTTTCAAAGCTTTTGAAGCGTGAGGGTATTCCGCATGAAGTACTGAATGCAAAATTCCATGAGAAGGAAGCGCAGATTGTAGCTCAGGCAGGTAAGAAGGGCGCCGTAACAATTGCGACCAACATGGCGGGACGAGGTACGGATATTAACCTCGGCGGTAACGCTGAATATATGGCAAAGCATGAAATGTCAAAGCTCGGCTACTCCGAGGAGCTTATCAACGAGGCAACCGGCTTCGGCGATACCGATGATCAGGAAATTATTGATGCAAGAACAAAGTTCCGGGAGCTTCTTGAAAAGTATAAGGAACAGATTCAGCCGGAGCATGACGAGGTTCTCGCGCTGGGAGGTCTGTTTATTATCGGTACGGAGCGTCACGAATCAAGACGTATAGATAACCAGTTAAGAGGACGTGCCGGACGTCAGGGCGACCCGGGCGCGTCAAAGTTCTTCCTCTCGTTGGATGATGACCTTATGCGTATTTTCGGAAGCGAGAGAGTAAAGAAAATGGTTGATTCGCTTGGACTTGAGGAGGATCAGCCGATTGAAGCAAAAATTTTAACAAACTCAATTCAGAATGCTCAGAAGAATCTTGAGAGCAGGAACTTTGATTCGCGTAAGCATGTTCTTCAGTATGACGAGGTTATGAATGAGCAGAGAAAAATTATATACAAGCAGCGTCAGATGGTACTTGACGGTGAGGATATTTCGGGCGTAATCAGGACAATGATTGAATCGATTATTGATACTGCGCTTGATAACTATATCGGTATTTCGGAAATTCCGGAGGACTGGAATATACGCGCTATTAAGGAGTTTGCAAACACATATCTCAAGGCGGAGGACCGCTTCGATATTCCGGAGGAGGATATGGAAACGATTACAAAGGCTGACGTCAAAGACGAGCTTATGAAAATCGCTACAGGCAATTACGAGAAGCAGGAGGAGCTTTTCGGCAGCAATATGCGTGAAATTGAGCGCGTAATGATGCTTCGTGTTGTTGATACTCTCTGGATGGATCACCTTGACGAGATGGAGCACGTAAAGAGAGAAATCGGACTGCGCGCATACGGTCAGCATGACCCGGTAGTTGAGTATAAGAACGTAGGCTCGGAGCTTTACGAGGATATGCTTGACGCAATCAAGCGTGATACTGTAAGATATGTATTGTCGGTACAGCCGAGAACGGAGATTAAGCGCGAACAGGTTGCAAAGCCGCTTGATACCGGCGGTGACGGCTCGCTTAAAAGCTCAGGCGTAAGAGCTAAGAAAACACCGGGCAGAAATGACCCGTGTCCGTGCGGCAGCGGCAAGAAGTATAAGCACTGCTGCGGAAGGAACGCGTAATGAAACTGTATAAAGCATTATGTATAACCGGCGCGGTAACTATGATTGCTATGATTACCGCGCTTGTAATGAATATGATTAAGAGCATGGAAGATACAGCGGTTGGAAAAGTGTCGGTAATCTTGGCGTTTATTTTTGCAGCGGTATTTACTGTTATGTTTATTGCTGTGGTTATAAAGCATATAATTAAAAATAGAAGGAAGTGATTAACGATGTTGGAATACGATGAGTACAGATTAGAGCTGAACTCAATGGAGGAAGGCATTGAAGAACTGAGGGATTCACTTTGACATTGCAAATGCGAAGTCAGAGATAGAAAAGCTTGAAGCGCAGGCTGCGGAGCCGGGATTCTGGGATGATATGGAGAATTCACAGAAGGTTTTTCAGAAAACAAAGCAGCTTAAGGATAAGGTTGAAAAGTATGAGTCCTTGCAGACTACCCGTGAAGACGCGCTTATGATGATTGAGCTTGCTGAGGAAGAAAACGACGCAAGCATGGTTGATGAAATAAAAAATACTGTAACAAAGCTTAATGAAGCTATTGAAAAGCTTACGCTTGAAACGCTTTTGAGCGGACAGTATGATAACTCGAACGCAATCGTAACCCTTCACGCGGGCGCGGGCGGCACAGAGGCTCAGGACTGGTGCGAAATGCTTTCGAGAATGTATCAGATGTGGGCGCAGAAAAACGGCTACAAGGTTGAAATCCTTGATACTCTTGACGGTGACGAGGCAGGAATAAAGAGCCAGACAATAGAAATAACCGGAGAGAATGCGTACGGCTACCTTAAGGCTGAAAAGGGTGTGCACAGACTTGTAAGAATTTCACCGTTTAACTCGGCAGGCAAGAGAATGACGTCTTTTTCGTCTGTCGAGGTTATGCCGGAGCTTGATGATAATATTGAGGTTGATATTCGTCCGGAGGATATTAAGATGGACGTATTCCGTTCATCGGGTGCAGGCGGTCAGCATATCAACAAGACGTCGTCGGCCGTAAGACTTACGCATATTCCGACCGGAATTGTAACCTCGTGTCAGACACAGCGTTCACAGTTCCAGAACCGTGACTACGCAATGAAGATGCTCAAGGCAAAGCTTATAGAGCTTGCGGAGCAGCAGCAGAAGGAAAAAATTTCGGATATTCAGGGAGTACAGACCGAGAACGGCTGGGGAAATCAGATTCGTTCGTATGTATTCCAGCCGTATACCATGGTTAAGGATTTGAGAACAGGCTTTGAAATGGGTAACATTCAGGCGGTAATGGACGGTGAGCTTACCGGCTTTATTAACGCATATCTGAAAGCGTCAAAGCTTGGTACATTAAAGAAATAAGCAGAAGGTATCATAGAATAAGTTCTATGATACCTTTTTATAAAAAGATAATATCGGGTATCGTATAATGAAGAACAGAGTCGCATACTAAAGGCTCCGCCTTTGGGGGAGCTGTCCGCAAAGCGGACTGAGGGGCGGATAGAAAAAACAAATTTTGAAGATACCGTAACTGTATAAATAGGAGAAGAATATGACATACGAGGAATCACTTGAATATATACATTCAATACCGAAATTCCGCAGACCGTTAGGCAATGCGCAGCTTGCAAGATTATTGGGTGCGGCAGGAAATCCGCAGGATAAGCTGAGTGTAATTCATATTGCCGGAACAAACGGCAAAGGCTCAACGGCAGCAATGCTCAGTGAAATTTTAAAAAGGCAGGGCTATAAAACGGGAATGTTCACTTCGCCGTTTATTGAAGTGTTTAATGAAAGAATACAGATAAACAAGGAGCTTATTCCGGACAGTGATCTTGCGGAGTATACGGAAAGGATTAAGCGGCTTATGGATGAAAATGAAGCGTACGTTTCTGAGTTCGCATTTATAACAGCTGTTGCGTTTTTGTATTTTTATGAAAAGGGCTGCGATTATGTCGTGCTTGAAACGGGAATGGGGGGACGGCTTGACGCTACGAATATTGTAAAGAAGCCTAAGCTGTGTATTCTCACGTCAATCAGCCTTGACCACATGCAGTTCCTGGGGGATACGATTGAGAAAATTGCGGAGGAAAAATGCGGAATAATAAAGCGCGGAGTGCCGGTGGTTTCATACGGTAACGAAGCGGTGAAGGGTATAATTGAAGCAGCGGCGGAGGAAAAAGGCTCGGAGCTTGTGTTCCCGTCAGAGAGTGTCATTGCAGACGGCGGTTTTGTATACGAGGGAAAGCAATACAAGCTTTCGCTTAAGGGCGGGTATCAGGTGAAAAATGCCGCGCTCGTTATTAAAGCCTGTGAAATGCTTAACAAGTATGGAATTGCTGTATCCGATAAAGCGGCAGCGGAAGGTTTGGAGCATACCACATGGCCGGTAAGGTATGAATTTATCAGGGATAATCTTGTAATTGATGGGGGACATAATATTGACGGAGTGCGTGAGCTTGTAAAGTCGCTTAAGGCGGACGGAAGAAAAATATATGCGGTTACGGCGATGATGTCGGATAAGAGCATGGAGGAATGTATTTCGGAAATAGCCTTATGCGCAGAACGGATTTACTGCACAGAACTTGATATGCCGAGATGTGGAAGTGCGGAGGAGCTGGCGAGTATTGCGGAGAAGTCGGGAAAGACTGCCGTTGTTGTAAAAAATCCGGTTGATGCGGTAAAAGCTGCATTGGCAGAGGCGGACAGTGATACGCTTGTTGCGGTATGCGGCTCGCTTTATCTTGCGGGTGAAGTGAGAAAATATTATCGTTAAAACGGGCGCCGCCGCGCGGATTCTGCTGCGAAAGCCGAAGAAGCCGCTGCAAAATGCTCTTTTGCAGCGGTTCCTTGAATCTGTTTTTAGTTTTAATTTATGTTGGTATTTTTAAAATTTACGGCATTATAAATAATCAATGCCGCATCTCTCCTTGTTGTCGGAGAATTACCTTGAAATTGATTTATACCCTCTGTTAATCCGGCGGTCAATGCGACTATAGTGTAATTATGAGGATAATTTTTGCCTGTATCAAGCGCTTGTTCTTCAAGTCCGGCAGCTCTTACTGCGGCTGTAAGAGCTTCGCGTATCAAAATATTTTCATCGGGTCTGAAGCTCCCGTCCTCATAACCTTTAAAATATTTTGATTTTGATATATATTCATATGCCCAATGCTCCGAGGTTACATCTGTATAATTTTTATTGGCGCCGTCCGAGTTATCTATCTTATACATAAGCTTTGACAGCTCCGCACGCGTAATTTCCTTATCGGGCTTAAATGTCCCGTCCTCGTAGCCTTCCATGATGCCGCTGTCACGCAGGCTTATTACGGCACGTTTTAAGGTGTTATCATCCTGATCTATATCTTTATATATACTTTCTGTCCGTTCGGAAATATATTCCCATTCGAGATGAATAAATCCATTTCCGCTTCCTTCGGTAACTGTGATTGTGTAATAATATTTGCTGTCTTCCTCCAGAAGCTCGTCCGGGAAATCGTATTCCTGAGCATTGCCCTTGGCGGTCAGGTCTGTACTGAGTATAGGTTCGTTGCTTTTTTCATTATACACATTCAGTTTAAAATTAATCTCAGAGTCAGACTCTGCGGAGATTCCGTATATAAAAGTATAATCGGATTCAGTATTCTTTGTGAATGTATATTTTGAGTAATACGTTTCCCCTTCTTCATAAAACTTTACTTTAATGTCATCGCTGTTCATAAGTTCGTTCTTATCTTCCTGCGCTGACGGAGCACTGCTGTAATCGGGTTTTTCCTGAGCAAACACCCCTGTTCCCCATGTTATTGCAGATACTGAAATCAAAATTGAAATCAATTTATTTTTGAATATATGCATAATGTATTCTCTACTTCCTATATGATGATTTTCATGGTTCTCTTTTTTTGGTTATATGTTTTAAACTCTGCGCCTTTTGCGTTTATTATTTTAACGCGCATTTTCAGCCATGCGCGAAGGGCGTATTTTGAGTAAGCTTTTGCTGATGCTTGTACCTGAACATAAAGTGTCATTTTTAGCCGGCGTTGCACAACTATACTATAAACATTCTCTATGATAATGGGGGATTCCCTTTGTGATAATCTCACGTGATTAACGTTTTAGTAAAATATGTGTATTATGAACTATATGCTGAAATACTGACGTCACCAAAGTATACTCTATATTAAAATCCCGGATTAATCCGAAAATTTTAAACTTTGTATCAAGCGATTGTTTGAGCGGATAAAGCTTTTTTAACTCAGCTTTTTGTCTGAAAATATACAGATAAAATAATTAATACCGATATTTTTTTATTGAGTTAATTATAACATATTTATGTTGCTTTGTCAACCCCAAATATGTAAAATTTTGAAAAAAAATTACATGCAATAAAAATCTGTAAAAAATTAAAAAAACACTTGCATTTGCGTAAAAAGTGTGATATAATAGACTTCGGTGTGTGAAAAACGCTAATAAATATAAGGAGGAGTCGGTAGTGAAATCAGGAATTCATCCGGAATATAAGCAGACTACCATTACTTGTGCGTGCGGCAACGTCATTGCAACAGGTTCAACCAAGGAAAATATCCAGGTCGAAATTTGTTCAGCTTGTCACCCGTTCTATACAGGTAAGCAGAAGCTTGTTGACACAGGCGGTAGAATCGAGAAGTTTAACAGACGTTTCAACAGAGCAAAGAAGAACTAATTTTTTTGTTGATGACCGGAACTTTTCAAATTTTAAGATTATTAGGTTAAACCCGTTCCTGGATAACCGAATCACCAACGGCTTCCCGGAAATGTGGGGATTATTCGTATATAGGAGGTGAATATACAATGACAAAGGAACGTAAGCAGGCTATTATTGCTGAGTATGCAACACACGAGGGCGATACAGGTTCGCCGGAGGTTCAGGTTGCTTTATTAACAGAGAGAATCAACCACTTAAACAACGAGCATTTAAACTATCACAAGAAGGATCATCATTCAAGAAGAGGTCTTTTAATGATGGTTGGTAAAAGACGCAGCCTTTTGGCTTATTTAAAGGATCAGGATATTGAGAGATACCGTGCGTTGGTTGCTAAGTTAGGCTTAAGAAAGTAATATAAAACGGGGCCGCGCGCCCCGTTTTTAATAGAGGAATATGGTTAGCAAATAAGCAGAGCCGGTAAAAATATTTTTGCGGGCTGTGCTTATCTGCTAAAGCATATTCCTTGACACAGTGCGAAAAATAAATATACGTTACAGGTTTTGTGAAAGGAAATGAATAATGTTTAAAACTTTTGAAACAACATTGGCGGGCCGTAAGCTTGTGGTGGAAACGGGCAAGATGGCTCAGCTTGCAAACGGACACTGCGTTGTCCGCTACGGCGATACGGTTGTAATGGTAAATGTTACAGCTTCAAGAACGCCCAGAGAAGGCGTTGATTTCTTCCCGCTGTCGGTTGACTACGAGGAAAAAATGTACTCGGTAGGCAAGATTCCGGGCGGATATACAAAGAGAGAGGGCAAGCCCTCGGAAAAGGCTATTCTGACAAGCCGTGTAATCGACAGACCGATCAGACCTCTTTTTCCGTCAGATTTGAGAAACGATGTATCCGTAGTTGCAACGGTTCTGTCGGTTGACCAGGATAATGCGCCGGAAATCTGCGCGCTTATCGGTACTTCGATTGCAATTTCAATCTCAGATATTCCGTGGAACGGCCCTATAGGCGGCGTATGGCTCGGACTTGTTGACGGAGAGTATGTAATTAACCCGACCGTTGAGCAGCAGGAAAAGAGCCAGATGCATGTTACCGTTGCGGGAACTAAGCAGAAGGTGGTAATGATTGAAGCAGGCGCAAACGAGGTTGAGGAAGGTGTTATGCTTGAGGGTATCAAATATGCTCACAGCGTAATCCGGGAGCTTTGCGACTTCATTTCAGGTATCCGGGATGAAATCGGTAAGAAAAAAATGACATATGAGGCTCATGACATTGACCATGACTTATATGATAAGATTAAGGAAACAGAATACGAAAACATTCAGAATGCTCTTGACACTGACGACAAGAATATCCGTGATGAGAGAATGGGTGTTATTGAGGACAGAATAAAGGAAAATCTCACGGAGCAGTTCCCGGAGAGCATAGAAACACTGGGCGAAATCCTTTACAAGATGCAGAAGGAAATCGTTCGTGAGTGGCTGTACAACGGCAGACGTGTTGACGGCAGAGGTCTGAACGAAATAAGACCGCTTTCGGCTGAAGTGGATTTGCTTCCGAGAGTTCATGGCTCGGGACTTTTCACAAGAGGTCAGACACAGGTTATGACAATCGCAACTCTTGCGCCGCTCTCAGAGGTGCAGCGTCTTGACGGCATTGATTTACAGACGGAAAAGAGATATATGCACCAGTATAACTTCCCGTCATACTCGGTAGGCGAAACAAAGCCGTCGAGAGGTCCGGGCAGACGTGAAATCGGTCACGGTGCATTGGCGGAGAAGTCGCTCGTTCCGGTGCTTCCGTCAGCGGACGAGTTCCCGTATGCAATCCGCTGCGTATCAGAGGTTCTTTCGTCAAACGGCTCAACCTCACAGGGTTCGGTCTGCGGTTCGACACTCGCGCTCATGGCTGCGGGCGTTCCGATTAAGGCTCCGGTAGCAGGTATTTCATGCGGTCTTATCACCACAGATGAAGGCTTCACTACAATGGTAGATATTCAGGGTCTTGAGGACTTCTACGGCGAAATGGACTTCAAGGTAGCCGGTACAAAGAAGGGTATCACATCAATCCAGGTTGATATTAAGAATGACGGTCTGCCGTATGAGGTTATAGAGGAAGCTCTTACAAAGACAAGAGACGCAAGATATTACATTATTGATGAAGTCCTCCTGAAGGCTATTCCCGCTGTAAGGGACGAGCTTTCCCCGTATGCTCCGAAGGTCGATACAATGAAGATTGATCCGGACAAAATCAGAGAGGTAATCGGTCAGGGCGGCAAGGTAATTCAGGGTATCGTTGCAGAGTCGGGCGCCAAGGTTGATATTGAGGATGACGGCACAATTCATATCTTTGCCGAAACACAGGAAAGCGGAAATAAGGCAAAGGCTATGATTGAAGCAATTGTTGAGGAGCCGGAGGTAGGCAGAATTTATCTCGGTACAGTAAAGACGGTCAAGGAGTTCGGCGCATTTGTTGAGTTCCTTCCGGGCAGAGAGGGCTTATGCCATATCTCGAATCTTGAAAACAGACGTGTTGAGAGAGTTGAGGATGTATGCCAAGAGGGCGACAAGATTTACGTTAAGTATATGGGCGTCAACAATAAGGGAAAGATAGAGCTTTCGAGAAAAGAAGCTATAAAGGATATGGCTGAATAATACAGTGGGGTGCGGCAGAGCGTAAGCTTTGCGGTACCCCGCTGTTTTTTTCGGAAAAAATTGATATTGTAATAAATTTGTAAAGCTATTGACTTTTTGATGGAAACATTGTATAATTAAGGTATATTTTACAGAATAATGTTGACAAAGCTGAATGCTGCGGTATAATTGCTCAGACAGACAATTTGTCTTTGTTTCTGATAAAAAATAATTTAGAAAGGGGGAATCTTGGAAAAAGATAAGCGGCGCATCTCGCCGTCATTCGTGGCTTGAAGTACAGCGTACGAAGGCGCCCCTCATAACGGAGATCTGCTTGCTTCTCTTTTCCCAAACGCATTGGTAAAAGGAGTTCGGATAATAAGCTAAAACTAAAAAAAGGAGATGGAATAATTGAAAAAAATTATCAAAAGAATAGTTAGCTTAAATATTACAGCGGCAATGCTTGTAATGCTTATTCCCGTTATAGCAGGTGCGGGTATGAGTATACAGATAGGGCAGTATGTGCAGATGGGAACATACTACGGCGAGCCGATATTGTGGAGGTGCGTGGATATTGACGAAAACGGTCCGCTTATGCTGAGTGATAAGATTATCTGCATAAAGCCGTTTGATGCAGAGGGGGATAATACAAGCGGTTCGCACGGACGGGGATATGATGATGGTTGTTATCGAAAACAATACGGCTCAAATTACTGGGCGGACAGCAATATGAGGTGTTGGCTCAATTCAACTGCTTCTGCCGGAAATGTGGAATGGACGTGCGGAAATCCGCCGACAGAGGATAAGGTATGGAACGGATATAACGAATATGCGGACGAGGCAGGGTTCTTGACGAATTTCTCTCAGGAAGAAAGAAATGCGGTAAAGGCCGTAACACAGAAATCACTGCTTGATGGCTACGAGCATGATTCGAACAATATAAATGAAAATTATCACAGATACGACTATCATATTTCTGGTGTTGTGCAGAACTATGACAGTGCTTATTCGGAAAATGTTACGGATAAAATGTTTCTGCTTGATGTAAAGCAGGTGAATACGGTATATAATAACAGAAACATTCTCGGTTCTGATTATTATATCGGCGAGCCTACGGCGCAAGCTGTTGAAAATAGTGAATATAAGAATTCAGGTTTGCGAAATGGAAATAAATGGCATTATTGGCTCCGTTCTCCGTATTCCAACAACATTAGTGACGGTGCCCGTGTTGTCGACTCCGGCGGCCCTGTTCACTACACTGATGCTGACTACACTCTCGTTGGTGTTCGTCCCGCTTTCTATCTAAATCTTCTATCTTCTTCCATAAAGTCCGGCACGGGTACCGAATCCAATCCATACACAATAGACGGAGGGAGCGGCGGAAATACAAACAGCGGCACAAATTCCACATCTGCCGACGCACCCGTTATAACGTCCGCAAAGCTCACGCACAGCGGAAAGACATATGATATTTTTTCACAAGCCGTAACGATAGAAAAAGACAGTGAGATTATGGCTTCAATAGAAGCGGCGGTGAATGCAAACGGAAATAAGGATGTAAAGGTTTATATTACGCAGGGTGTAGGAAAAGAATTTGACATAACAAATGTATGCAAGGATTTTACACCGGGTAAAGATTTTTCGGCGGGCAAGCCTATATATATTATGGCGGTGGATAAGGAAACCGGAAAATCAACCTCAAGAAAAACTAAGCTAAAGATTTCATCTATGGCGAGCGGTAAAATCGGAAACCAGTCCGGAGTGGACGGACTGAATTTTAAGCTTGGACAGGATACGGGCTTTACGATTCCCGACAGCGTTCCCGTGTTTGGCGGAACAGAGATAAAATGGACGTTTGATTTTATACCTATATCGGTAGAGTATGATAAAGAGGATAACAACAAACTCAATGTTGTTTTAGGAACTAATATTACAAAGAAAAAAGGCGATGACGGCAGAGAGTATTTTTCGGATTTTAATTTTAAAGAGTATAAAAAGAGCGTAAAAAAGGCTGCAAGCAAACAAAACAGATCGCTGAAACAGCTGCGCAACGACTTTAAAATGACGAAGGATATTAAAATGAATATGTTCGGCGGAAATGTACTTAAAGGCGGCTCAGGAAAAGGCGGAAGCAGCGTGGACGTTGCCGGCTATGCCGAAATGCACTATACCGAAAACGGCTGGCAGTTTGCGGAGGGGCAGCTTTGCGTCGATGTTGAGTTTACGTATAATTATCAGGGACAAATATTCATCTGGGTTGTTCCGCTGTATTATGAGTTCGGCGGAGGCGCAGGCGTTGGTTTTGAAGGCGACATGAAGGATATTAATCCGATATCATTTTCTCCCGAATTTGAAGCGTATATCACAGGTAAGGTTAAAGGCTCAATCGGCGGCGGTGTAGGTGTGGCTAAAGTGGCGACTGCCGGAGCAAGCGGAAAAGCTGCGCTGAATTTAAAGAAAAGTTTGAAGGATTCATATTTTAAAGCGGATGTAGACGGAAGCGCAAGTTTTAGTGTTAAGGTTTTCGGAAAAACTGTTGCGGAAAAGGAATTTGCAAAAGGAAACTTCCTTATTTATGAAACAGGCAATTCAAAGGGATTGATAAAAGACGGCGGTGTTTCCCTGAAGTCGGCAGGCGAAGATCTGTATAGTATTGATATAAACGCGGTTTACGAAAACGAAAGCCGCGCATATGCCGAAAGTCCGACCGCATGGCTTGGCAATGAAGAACAGCTTAGTCTGATGTCTGTTGATTACACAAATAAGGATATACGCAGGCTTGCGGAAAATATATATACGGAATGTATGCCGCAGCTATGCAGTGTTGACGGTAAAACTGTTATGGTAATGCAGTGGGATAATACCATGCGTGCCGATATTGACAGGACAATGCTTGTGTATTCAGTATATGATGAAGTGAACAAAACATGGTCGGAGCCTGAAGCAGTATATGATGACGGAACAGCGGATTATTATCCGGAGTTTAAGGACGGTTATCTTGTATGGCAGAATGAAAAATCTCAGCTTACGGACGATATGACGTTAGAGCAGATTGCGGAATTAGGTGAGATATGTGTTTCAAAATGGAACGGCAGCGGCTTTGATGCACCGATTGCCTTGACGGACAATAATATGCTCGATACACAGCCGAGCGTAACGAAAACATCAGACGGCGTACATATTATCTGGACAACAAACACAGCAAATGATATTATGGGTACATCAGGCACAAATACGGTTATGCAATCGTATTATGACGGTACAGCGTGGAGCGCCGCAATGGAAATCAAGTCCGGACTTAATGCGGTAACCAACATAACATCGGGCGCGGTGAACGGGAATCTCTGCATTGCATATGTATGCGATGATGACAATGATTTGAATACAATAGATGACAGGGATATTGCAGTAATAGATAACGGTACGGAGCGCAGGCTCACGGACGATGATACTATGGACAGCAATCCGATAATCGCAAACGATATGATATACTATTATCATGACGGAAATATCGAGTACAGAACGATTGACGGCGGTGATATGCAGACAGTTTTTGAAGAAGCAAAAGAAGGTCTTACGGACACATTCAAGGTAGGCGCAAATAACAGCGGCGACATTGTTATCTGGTGGACAAAAGCAAATGAGAATGGCTCCGAGGTGTATTCTTCATTATACAAAGACGGAGAATGGAGTGACGAAATCAAAGTTACGGATCTGGGCAGCAAAGCAAAATATCCGAATGGTATTCTGAACGATGACGGAGTAATGCACATAGCGTTTAATAATGGCATAGAAGAAGATAACAGCATAATAAGGACGGATTTGTATACGATTTCTATAGTTCCGTCATATGATCTGGAGCTTGCCGACGCATACTTTGACGAGGATAAGATGACTGCATATGCAGTTGTGAAAAACAACGGAGAATTGAAGATACCGGGTTATACGATAGCCATTGACGATGACGGAATAAATTCACAGAAAACAATCACGGAGCCATTGAAAGCCGGCGAAAGTGCAGAGGTTGAAATTGAATATAATAAGCCGTCAAATTTGTCGGCAAGAGCAATCGCCATGACTGTTGCGGCGGTAAGCGGAGAGGAATACAATACAGATAACAATTCTGCGGAGTTTGAAATCGGTCATGCGGATATTGAGGTCGGTAATGTGGCGGTAAACGATGACGAAACAACGGTTTCTGCCGATATTTCAAATGTCGGTTACGATAATGCGGAGAACGTCAAAGTGCAGCTTCGCGATGAAAGAGCGGATGGTGCGGTAATTGAGGAAAAAACGATTAATCTTAACATTGGCTCAAAGGAAAGCGTTGAATTTTCGTTTGACAAGTCGGATATGCGTTTCTTTGATGCGTCAAAGCAGCTATATGTAACGGCGCAAATTAGTGGGGGCGAAGTATCGCTTGGTAATAATGACGGCTATGTGGTTATTATGAGTGAAAGCGGCGCGGCAGATTATGAAACCGAGATTTTGAGCTATAATGAGATTGACGGTAAGTATGTGATTAACTCAGTCGCAAGAAATAATACGGATACGGCTGTGTCGTGTGTTATGTACTCGGCGGTGTATTCCGAGGACGGTACATTAAAGGCATGCGGAACGGTTAAGGCAGATATTGACGCGGATAACGACACGGGTGTTGATATTATTGTTCCGTGTACGATTGCAACGGGAGATACGATTAAGACCTTTATGTGGACGGATAAACAAGAACCGCTCGCAAATGTGGGTGAATTGGTAATTGAATAACTAAAAAAGGGAATGTATCAAAACGAAGTTTTGATACATTCCCTTTAAAAATTTATTTATTCGCCAAAAAGCTTTTAATTTCATCAATAAAGACTTTGCCGCAGCGTTCAGCCTTTGTCTGACCTGCTGCCCTTGTATTTCAGACGCTCCGGCGCAACATAGATAATCTTGTATGCGCTGTGATATGCTCTTGAAAGTGCGATGCGGAACTGTCGGTCTGTAAGCGAGCGGTTATTATTAGTCTTAATTATATATTATTTTTCTGCGCAAAAGTCAATACCCATATTTTAAATTATATAAAAAATAAATTTTGTTATTTTGCCACTTGACAAATTGTGCATATAATGAGATAATTATATAATAGATAAGGAGGCGCTTTGGTTGGTAATAAAAATAATATCGGTTTTAATGGGCATAGCGGCGCTCCTTCTGACCTTTCGAGTCGATTGGGTGCTTAGAACTTTTTGTAAAAATAACGAGCCGAATTTAAATGACAGGCTTAAAGTAAAATATATTGCGCTTGCTATTGCGGTACTTGCGTTTGTGATAGTATTGTTAGCAGATAAGCTTTAAAACTGAAAGGAAGAATATAATAGATGGAAGACGCACATAATATTGCAAAAACATATAATCCGGCGGAATTTGAAGACAAGCTCTATAATGAGTGGGTTTCAAAGGGCTATTTTCACGCCGAGGTAAACAAGGAGAAGAAACCGTTCACCATTGTTATCCCGCCGCCGAATGTAACGGGTCAGCTTCATATGGGACACGCTTTTGATGAAACCTTGCAGGATATTCTTATCCGATATAAGAGAATGCAGGGCTATGAGGCGCTTTGGGTTCCGGGAACGGATCATGCCGGTATCGCTACACAGATTAAAGTTGAGGCTGAGCTTCGCGAAAAGGAAAATCTTACAAGATATGATTTGGGACGTGAGAAATTTCTTGACAGAGTATGGGCATGGAAGGAGCAGTACGGCAGCCGCATCATTAACCAGCTGAAAAAAATCGGCTCGTCATGCGACTGGGACAGAGAGCGTTTTACTATGGATGAGGGCTGCTCGAAGGCAGTTCGTGAGGTGTTTGTAAATCTTTACAATAAGGGACTTATATACAGAGGTCCGAGAATAATTAACTGGTGTCCGCATTGTATCACAGCTCTTTCCAATGAGGAGGTTGTGCATACAGAACAGGCAGGTCATTTCTGGCATATAAAGTACCCGATTAAAGGAACGGATGATTATGTAATAATCGCGACAACACGTCCTGAAACGCTGTTCGGAGATACAGCCGTTGCGGTAAATCCGGAGGATGAGAGATATAAGGATATAATCGGAAAGACGCTTATTCTTCCGCTTACGGACAGAGAAATTCCTGTAATTGCCGATGAATACGTTGATAAGGAGTTCGGAACAGGCTGCGTTAAGATTACACCGGCGCATGACCCGAATGACTTTGAGGTGGGCAAGCGTCATGATCTTGAAATTATTAAGGTAATGAATGATGACGCAACAATGAATTCATATGCGGGTAAGTACGAGGGAATGGACCGCTACGAATGCCGTAAGGCAATGGTTGAGGATTTAGAGAAGCAGGGACTTCTTGTCAAGGTTGAGGATCATTCGCATAATGTTGGTCAGTGCTACCGCTGCGGAACAACAATTGAGCCTATCGTATCGTCACAGTGGTTTGTAAAGATGAAGCCGCTTGCGGAAGCTGCGATTAAGGCGGTAAATGAAAAGAACACGGAATTTGTTCCGGAGCGTTTCACAAAGATATACATGAACTGGATGGAGAATGTATATGACTGGTGTATTTCGCGTCAGCTTTGGTGGGGACACAGAATTCCGGCATATTACTGTGATGACTGCGGCAAAATGACGGTTTCAAAGGATGACATCACAGTTTGCCCGCACTGCGGTAAGCCGGTTCGTCAGGAGGAGGATGTACTTGATACGTGGTTCTCATCCGCATTATGGCCGTTCTCGACGCTCGGCTGGCCGGAAAAGACTGCGGAGCTTGACTACTTCTATCCTACAAGCGTGCTTGTGACAGGCTATGATATCATTTTCTTCTGGGTATCGAGAATGATATTCTCTGCGTGCGAGCATACAGGAAAGGCTCCGTTCAAGCATGTGTTCATTCATGGGCTTGTGCGTGACGGTAAGGGTGAAAAGATGTCGAAGTCGAAGGGAAATGGAGTTGATCCGCTTCAGATTATTGATATGTACGGCGCGGACGCACTTAGATTTACCCTTGTTACGGGAGTAGCGCCCGGCAATGATATGCGTTTCCCTGTAACCTATGAGCCGCCGGTGCCGGCAGGAAAGAACCCGGATGTGAACGTCAATAAAATAGTCGGCGCGCCGGGAGTTGAGGCAAGCAGAAACTTTGCGAATAAGATTTGGAACGCTTCAAGATTCGCGCTGATGAATCTGGATATTACGGAAAACAAGCTTCCGCCGGCTGAAGATATGCAGACAGAGGATAAATGGATAATATCGCTGTTCAATACTCTTGTTAAAGAGGTTACAGCAAATCTTGACAAGTTTGAGCTTGGCGTTGCCGCTGCCAAGATTTACAGCTTCATTTGGGAAAAGCTTTGCGACTGGTATATTGAGTTAATCAAGCCGAGATTGTTCGATAAGGAAAATCCGACGGCAAAGACCGCACAGTATGTTCTCACATATGTTCTTTCAAGCACTATGCAGGTGCTTCATCCGTTCATGCCGTTTATCACAGAGGAAATCTGGCAGCATCTTCCGCATGACGGCGAGAGCATTGTAATCAGCAGGTACCCTGAATATGACGAGGCACTGAACTTCCCTGAGGACGAGAGGTCAATGGAGATGATTATGGGGGCAATCTCGGCAGTGAGAAACAGACGTGCAGAGATGAACGTACCGCCGTCAAAGAAGGCAAAAACTATAATTGTAACCGACAAGGCTGATGTATTCAGTAAAGGAACTGCATTCTTTGAAAAGCTTGCGTCTGCGAGCAAGGTGGTAATTCAGGCGGACAAGAGCGGCATTGACGCTAATGCGGTTAATGTAATTGTTCCGGGAGCTGAGATTTATCTGCCGCTGAGCGAGCTTGTCGATAGGGAAAAGGAGCTTGCAAGACTTCATGCGGAGAAGAAAAAGCTTGAAGGCGAGATTAAGAGAGCAGAGGGAAAGCTTAATAATCAGGGCTTCATCGCAAAGGCGCCTAAGAAGGTTGTTGACGAGGAGAAAGCAAAGGGCGAGAAGTACCGCGGTATGCTGGATAAGGTTTTGGAAAGCATTGCCGCGCTGGAAGACAATAAAAGCTGATATCTCTGACGGTATGGGTCAGTTTTTAAAACAGCTGTTATTTGGAGCATAACAAAAATGAAAACGATTAAAGCAGAAGGCCGGGAAAAGGCAAAGGCCGCACAGAGCGGCTGTCAAATGTCAGAAACCATGCTGATGGGAATTATACTTGCGGTGTCGGGCGGATTTATGGACGCATATTCGTATTTGTACAGAGATCATGTATTTGCGAATGCACAGACGGGAAATATGCTTTTGTTCGGCATAAACCTTTCCCGGCGGAATTTTTCGGGTGCGTTCAATTATCTGTGCCCTGTTATCGCTTTTACGCTGGGTATTGTACTGTCCGATTTGGTCAGACATAGGCTGAGTACAGGCGAACGTATACATTGGAGACAATTCGCCGTACTTCTGGAGGCGGCTGTTTTGGCGGGAGTGGCGTTTATTCCCACGGCGTTTAATCTGCCGGCAAACAGCCTGACCTCGCTGGCGTGCGGTATTCAGGCGGAGAGCTTTCGGAAAATTCATGGGAATGCTGCGGCGACAACCATGTGTATAGGAAACTTGAGGAGCGGAACGCAGAGTTTATGCGACTGTTTCTTAACAAAGGATAAAAGGTATATAAAAAAATCGCTTATTTATTATTTTATTATCTTATTTTTCATTTTGGGAGCTGTATTGGGAAGTGTGGTAATAAATTATTTGAACGGAAAAGCGGTTTTGGTTTGTTCGGCAATTCTTGTGACAGCATTTTTTATGATGTTTATTGAAGGCGTGGGGAAAGACAACGGGGCGGAAGCTCTTGACGCGCTGAAAAATCGTATGTAAAGCAGAGAATGCTTCGGTTGAATATGTTCCCCGCTGCGGAAGCTATAGATGTTTACTTTAATATTAACGAGTCGACGGCTTGATATAGCTTAAAACTATATCAAGCCGTCATATTTCTCCTAAAAATTATCGTCATATGTCGGTATGCGTCGGATTTTCGGAATAATCCGGCGAAAAACCCGGCTTTGCAATATGAACTTCTTTAATTGCGTATAGGCTCTTAATTACTTTATTTTAAATTTAGCCTTATCAAATGCCGCAAGGACAATATTTGCAACGATAATACCGGCTGCAATCTGGAATACATTCATTCCTGCTGCGACAACCGACGCCTGAACGGTATTTCCCGCGACAACAATAAAACGGGAGCAGAAATACGCCAAAATCATCACGATTCCGGCAATAACCATACCGAGATTTGTTTTTGCGCGAATATATTTTGAGGAATTCTGCGCAAATTTGCCGACGATAAAGCCTTCCGCACATTTTATGATAAGCGTGGGCAGCGCCCAGAATGCATATCCGGTTGAAATATCGGCGAGAGCGGCACCGACGCCGCCGGCGAATGCCCCCGAAAATGGTCCGAACATTACAGAGCATATGTAAATTCCTGCTTCGCCAAGGTTGATGTAGCCGCCGCCTAAGGGCATAGGTATCTGGACAAGCGTTGTCAGCAGGAATACTATAGCCGTGAACATTGCCGTGTAGGTCATTTTTCTGATTTTTGTGTTTTTCATAGTGATTCTCCTTCTGATAGCAGATAATAAATAAGAGATAACATATAATTATATAAAACATCAGGATAAAGAAGCTTTATATATTATATGTTATCTCTTTCTCTAAGGCACAAAAGCGTGCCGTATTTGGTCGGAGTGACAAGATTCGAACTTGCGGCATCACGCCCCCCAGACGTGTGCGCTAACCAACTGCGCTACACCCCGAAATTACTTATTATTATAGCATTTAAGTGTTAATTTGTCAAGGGAAATTTTAAAAAATTATATAAAATAAATAATTTGTGTAATAAGCTATTGCAAATAAGGGATATTTGATGTATAATATATTATAGAAAAGTATTACATTGAAAGGATATGATTAATAATGGATTTACCGTTAGAAGAAATAGTTAAGGCGAAGGACAGAATTGCGTCAACTATACATAAAACAAAGCTTGAAAAATCAACAACATTTTCGAATATGACCGGCGCGGAGATTTATCTTAAGTATGAAAATCAGCAGAAAACAGGCTCGTTCAAGATAAGAGGCGCGTCAAACAAAATTGCCGCATTATGCGAGCGCGGCGAGATTAAGGCGGCAGTTGCCGCGTCTGCGGGCAATCATGCTCAGGGTACGGCTTACGCTTCGCGTCTGCACAATATCCCGGCAACAATCGTAATGCCTAAATCAACTCCCATTGCAAAGGCAAACGCTACAGAGGGCTATGGCGCAAAGGTTGTTCTTTACGGTGACTGCTTCGATGATTCATATGCAAAGGCTCTTGAAATCGTTGAAAAAGAGGGCGCAACCTTTATTGCTCCGTTTGATGATTTGGAGGTTATGGCGGGTCAGGGAACGATTGGTATAGAAATTCTTGAGGATTTACCGATGGTTGACATGATCATAACTCCGGCAGGCGGCGGAGGTTTGCTTGCGGGTGTTGCCGCTTGTATCAAGCAGATTAACCCGCGTGTTGAGGTTATCGGAGTTCAGGCGGACGGCGCGCCGGCAATTTATGAATCATTCAATAAAAAGGAACACGTTTCAACCGAATCCGTAAGTACAATTGCGGATGGTATCGCTGTTAAGAATCCGGGAGAGCATACCGTTGAGGTTATCAACCGGTATGTTGATAAGATGGTAACAGTTTCGGACGCTGATATTTCGGCGGCAATACTTATGCTTATGGAACGCACAAAGCAGGTTGTTGAGCCTGCGGGCGCAACTCCGCTTGCGGCAGTGCTTTCGGGAAAGCTTGATATTAAGGGGAAGAAGGTTGTCTGCGTACTTTCGGGAGGAAATATTGATGTTTCCTTTATTCAGAGAATTATTGAGCTTGGTCTTGTATCACGTGAGAGAAAGCTTAAGTTTAAGACAACTCTGCTTGATATACCGGGAAGTCTGGAGCATTTATCGCACGTTTTATCGGAGTGCGGCGCAAATATTGTAATGGTACAGTATGACCGTATGAGTGCGGACCTTGACCCAAATGAGGCTATTATTCATATTGCATGTGAGGTGGGCGGCAGCGAGCATGGACGCAGGACTGTAAAGACTTTGGAAAAGAACGGCTATAAAGTGGTAAGAGAGTGAAAAAACAGGCGCTTGCTTCTTGAGCGTGTTACGCACTTAAATGGAGAACAATATGGAAAAAAAGCATCTGAATTATGAGCAGGCAAAGGACAAGGCACTGCGGCTGCTGGAATTTCGCTCCCATTCCGAGCGTGAGCTGACGGATAAACTTATCAGGGCGGGAGCGGAGCGTGAGGATATAGAAGGTATTCTGGAGTTTTGCAGATGCTACGGTTTTGTTAATGACAAAAGCTACGCGGAGCGCAAAGCGAAGGATTTGAAAAATCTCAAGCGCTACGGAAGACGCAGAATTGAGCAGGAGCTTTATTCAAAGGGAATCAGCAGAGAGGATATTGCTTCTGCGGTCGAACAGCTTGATTTTGAGGATGCGGAGGAGATTTTATATCCTCTTGTCAGCAAAAAGCTTGCAGGTAATTTTGAGCGGAAAAGCATTGACCGTGCGATGCGGTATTTTATCTATCGAGGTTATGAAATCAGTGATATAAAAAATTGTATAGAACGAGTAAAAGGAGAAACGGATGAGCTTTAATATAGGGTTGGTTTCGCTCGGCTGTGCGAAAAATCAGACCGATGCGGAAACCATGCTCGGAATACTGGATTCCGACGGCTATAATATTGTCTTTGACGCCGGGGAGGCGGATGCGATTATAGTTAATACCTGCGGATTTATTGAATCGGCAAAGCAGGAATCAATCAATACGCTTCTGGAAATGGCGCAGTATAAGGACGGACGCTGCAAGATCCTGATAGCGTCGGGATGTCTTGCGGAGCGTTACAGTAAGGAAATAGCGGAGGAAATACCGGAAGTTGACGCGATTATCGGAACCGGAGATTATGACAGAATAGCGGAGGCGATTAGAGCTGCGGCGGAGGGCGGAATGCCGGTTATATGCGGGAATCCGAACCGTGACCCTGAGGAGGGACTGCCGAGAATTTTATCAACTCCATCATATACCGCATATCTGAAAATTGCCGAGGGCTGCTCGAATAACTGCACCTACTGCGCTATACCTATGATAAGGGGCGCGTTCAGGAGCCGCAGACCGGAGTCAATACTTGACGAAGCAAAAAGGCTTGCCGAAAGCGGTGTAAAGGAGCTTATCGTCATTGCGCAGGATACAACCCGCTACGGTACGGATATTTACGGAAAGCCGAGCCTTGCGGGACTGCTGGAAAAGCTTGCCGGAGTAGATGGAATAGAATGGATAAGAGTACACTATTTTTATCCGGAGGCTGTTACGGATGAGCTTATCGACACGATGGCGAAGTATGAAAAAATCTGTCCGTATATTGATATGCCGATTCAGCATATCAATAATGAAATTCTGAGGAGAATGGCACGCAGAACCAATCGAAATGAGATAGAAAGCAGAATCAGGAAGCTTAGGGAAAGAATACCGGGCTGCATTATAAGAACCTCTATAATTGTAGGTTTTCCGGGTGAAACGGAGGAGCAGTTCAGGGAGCTTTATGATTTTGTAAGGGAGATACGGTTTGACCGAATGGGAGTGTTTGCCTACTCTCAGGAGGAGGGAACTCCGGCGGCAGGCTTTGAAAATCAGATTGACGAGGACGTAAAGAAAGAAAGGCTTGACGCGTTAATGACGCTTCAGCAGGGTATTTCACTTGAATTGAACCGCGCGAAAATCGGCAGTACCGTTGAGGTTATAGCCGAAGGGTATGACGAAGAAAGCTTCCTCTTTTACGGAAGAAGCCGCGGTGACAGCATAGATGTTGACGGAAAGGTATATTTCGGAACAGAAAATGAGCTTGAGCCGGGAGATATAATCAAGGTTAAAATTCTTGATGCGGATGAGTACGATTTAACCGGACAGGCGATTGACTGAGAAAGGAAGCGGATATGAATTTAGCGAATAAACTGACACTGCTCAGAGTTGTGCTTGTGCCTGTGTTTATGGCATTGCTGCTTACTGAGGGAACGGGCTTTCAGATTGCCGCGCTTGCGGTGTTTGTAATTGCCTCACTGACGGATATGCTTGACGGACAGATTGCCCGGCGGTATAATCAGATGACAACCTTCGGCAAATTTGCCGACCCGCTGGCGGATAAGATGCTTACAACGGCTGCATTTCTTGTATTTATGGAGCAGGGCATAATAAACTCGTGGGCGCTTATCATAATACTTGTACGCGAGTTTGCGGTTTCGGGCGTGAGGCTTGCGGCTGTTGCGGAGGGCAAGGTTATTGCCGCGTCCTTCTTCGGAAAGTTTAAGACGGTTGCACAGATGGCTGCGATAATTATAACGATACTGCTTATGAACATACCGGCTGTGCCTCATACGGTAGGCGTTCGCATAAGCGCCGCGCTTATTTGGATTTCGGTAGTGTTTACGGTGCTTTCGGGTGCGGATTATCTGATTAAAAACTGGAGTTTGATGAAGCTTAAATAATTGAAAGGGAAATTACAATGACTGATATAGAATTAAAATTTGATGAAAAGGGACTTATACCCGCAGTAATTCAGAACAAGGATACAAAAGAGGTGCTTATGGTTGCGTATATGAACCGTGAGTCTTTCGAGAAAACAATAGAAACAGGCAGAGCGACATTTTTTTCACGTTCGCGTCAGCAGCTTTGGGTAAAGGGGGAAACCTCCGGCAATTTCATGTATGTGAGCGAAATAAGGCTTGACTGCGATTCGGATTGTCTTGTATTGCTTGTAAATCCGGCAGGTCCGGCATGTCACACCGGCAACAGAACATGCTTTTACCGTAAGATTGAGGACGGTAAAATCGTTGAGGAGCTTGACCGGGAGGATTTATCGGATGTAATGTCTGTTGACGAGGCAGTTGTAATCGACCGAAAGAAAAATCCTGAGGACGGAAGCTATACAAACTATCTGTTCACAAAGGGTGAGGATAAGATTTTAAAGAAGGTGGGCGAGGAAGCCGCCGAGGTAGTAATCGCGGGAAAGAACCGTGACAAGAGTGAGATTTCGTATGAGGTGGCGGATTTGATTTATCACCTTACGGTAATGCTCGTTGATAACGGCATGACATGGGATGATATTTACCGCGAAATGAAGAGAAGACGCGGATAATGGTATGAGCATTGTGAGGATAATAGCGACGCCGCTTATGGGCGCGCTTATAGGATACGGTACGAATTATGTTGCTATAAAGATGCTGTTCCGTCCGAGAACGGCGAAATATATCGGTAAGTTCAGAATTCCGTTCACGCCGGGAATTATTCCGTCACAGCGCGGCAGAATCGCGTCCGCAGTCGGAGCGGCGGTGAGCGGCAGTCTGCTTTCCGGAAGCGATATTCATTCGCTTATTATGCAAAGCCCGATTGCGGATATTCTGCTTGACGGAATTATGGACAAAGCAGAGGAAAACCGCGACAGAACCGTTGAGGAAATTGTAAAGAGCTTTGCCGAAGAAGAAAAATACAATGATATAAAGTCAAAGGTTCATGGATTTGTCTGTGAAAAAATTCTCAGCGGCATAGACCGTGTTGACTTGGCAAAGCTTATAGAAGAAGAAGGCGTTCAGCTGATTAAAGATAAATTTGCAGGCTCTATGATAGGAATGTTCATGACTGATAATATGATTCATTCCGTAGCCGCACCGGTCGGCGACGCTATAAAGAAATGCGTGGATGAAAGAGGCTATGATATTATAAGCCCTATTGTGGCAGATGAGATAGAAAGTCTTGAAAAGATGCCGCTGCATGAGGCAATGAAAAAGCTGAAGTTGAACCGTGACAGTATAAAGAAGATTCTGGACGGAGCAGTTAAAAACGGCGGAGAATATGTCAGAACAGTCTTTGAAAAGCTTAATATTGCGGGGACTGTAGAGCAGAAGATTTTGGAAATGGATATTATTGAGATTGAAAAGCTTATACTCAGCGTTATGAAACGCGAACTGAACGCGATTGTTAATCTTGGCGCATTGTTAGGCTTTGTTCTGGGAATTGTGATGATTTTCATACAATAAGATTCTATCCGTAAATTAAGCGCATATTGCTTGCTGATTTTCCGCTGTATTGCCCTAAAAAATTTCGGCATACTTCGGTATGCGCCGGATTTTTGGAATAATCCGGCGGAAAATTCGGCTTCTGCACTTCCTTAATTACGGACAGGCTTTGAGCTTTTTACCGTGCTTGATTTCAGGCACGGTATTTTGTATAATTTATTTTGCAGAATGTAAAAAATTTATAATCATGAATTGGTAAAAATCTAAGCGAAATGGCTTAAGGAAGCACTGATTAAATATAGTACGCAGTGAACACAGTCAGATTTTTCG
>JAUNPN010000131.1 GCA_030536655.1 bacterium
CATACGTCGGCGTCGCTTCTGACGGCAATCTGCTTGCTTCTCTTTTCCCAAACGGATTGGTGAAAGCATTTCAGGTTATAAAGTTTGGAAAAAGATAAGCACTGCTTCTCTTTTCCCAAACGCATTGGTGAGAGGAGTTAGGATTAGAAAAATGGCAGAGGTTTACGGAGTCAAACCCAAAAAGTTTACAAAAGAATGGTGGCCTTATTTCTGGATGTACTATAAGTGGCATACCATAGGTATAGTATTTGTGGTGCTGGCGGTTGTTTTCACTGTCGCGCAGTGCCTTATGCGTCCGAAAACAGACCTTTCAATAACCTATGCCGGGCATCATATGTTCACGGACGAGCAGGCGGCTCAGATTTCCGCCGATATGGGCGGGGTGATTGATGATATTGACGGCGATGGACACAAAAATGTGGATTTTCAGCGCTATACATTCATGGATAAGCCGGGTACGGAGGAAAGCGATTATGCAATGCAGACAAAGCTTAATATGGAATTTTACAATGACCGCTCGTATATATTCCTGCCCGACGAACAGCTTTTAAAGACCATGACAAATAACGATTATTGTGATGATTTGTATGCTCCGGTAACGGCATGGGCGCAGAATATGCCGGACGAGAGCCTTCTCTACAGCATTGAAGGCGTTCCGTATGCCGTAAAGCTTACCGACAGCGCCTATCTCAATTCTCTCGGCTATGATACGGAAATGTATATAATGCTTAAGAGAGATTCAAAGGACGATGAGCTTGAAAAGGCTGCGTATGAGCAGTCCGTAAAGATTGCAAATAAGCTCATCAGCAAGTAAGGAGGGAGGCTGTTTGGCAGCGCTTCGCAAGGAAAATCCGCGCAGTGAGTACGAGCTGTTCAGCGAGTACCGGCGCACAGGAAACCGCGCTCTCAGAGATGAGATTGTTGAGTCGTATATTTACATCGCGGAAATACTTTCAAGAAAGTTCATCAACCGCGGTATTGAATACGATGATATTTATCAGGTTGCGTCAATGGGAATTCTGTATGCGGTGGAACGCTTTAATCCGGAGCGGGGAGTAAAGTTCGCAACCTTTGCAACCCCCACGGTATTGGGTGAGATAAGAAACTATTTCAGAGATAAGGGCAATTTTATAAGGATTCCGCGCCGTCTGTATGAGGTTTTCTACAAGGCGGAGCAGATTAAAAGAATTCACAGCGATGTGTCCGATGATGAAATTGCGAGAATACTTAATATTTCCGCTCTGGATATGAAAAAGCTGCGGGCAATCGGCGATTTTTCGTTTATAAAATCGCTTGAATACGAGGCTTATGCAGACGGTGAGCTTGCGATTTCGGAGGTTCTTGGAGCGGAGGATAATCAAATACTTATGCTTGAGGACAGAGAGTTTTTAAACAGCTGCAAGAAAAGGCTGTCCGATAAAGAGCGTGTTTTTTTGGAGCTTCGCTATACCGAGGAGCTAAGCCAGACTGAGATTGCCGAGGCTATGGGTATTTCGCAGATGCAGGTATCCAGAATAGAGAAAAATGTACTTAAAAAGTTAAGAGATATGTACTTTAAAGAATAAGCAGGAGGGCAAGTGTTATGCTATCAAACGAAATAAAAAAAGAATTTATTGAATTTATGATGGAAAGCGATGTGCTTCGTTTCGGAGATTTTGTGACAAAGAGCGGAAGAAACACTCCGTATTTTATCAATACCGGAAATTATAAGACGGGAAAGCAGATTGCGGCACTGGGAAAGTTTTACGCAATGCTTGTTAAGGAGAGCTGCGGCAGTGATTTTGACTGTATGTTCGGACCGGCGTACAAGGGTATTCCGCTTGCGGCTGCGTGCGCGGGCGCGCTTTATAATGAGTATGGTATTGACAAGCCGTATTTCTTCAACCGCAAGGAGGCAAAGGATCATGGCGAGGGCGGTTCTCTCGTAGGCTATAAGCCCCAGGACGGCGACAGGGTCATTATCATTGAGGACGTTATCACCGCCGGAACGGCAGTTCGTGAAACAATGCCTGTTTTAAAGGGCGCCGCCGATGTGAAGGTGAATGATATGTTTATCTCTGTAAACCGCTGCGAGGTGGGTCAGAATGCGGAAAAGACTGCCGTTATGGAGGTTATGGAGGATTTCGGAATAAAGGTTCACTCCATTGTAAATGTTAAGGATATTTATGAGTACTTACAGCAGCACGGCACCGACGCAGGCGTGTTAAAGAGAATGGAAGGATATATGGAGCAGTACTGCGTATTCTGATTTATCCGATTGAAAGGAGATTAATAATGAAAAAATTGATTTCAACAATACTTTGCGCGGCTCTTTTTGCCGCGCCGGTTATCCCTGCAATGGCGGAGGAGCAGACCGTAAGCGTTATTGTGGATAATGAAAGGGTTGAGTTTGACCAGCCGCCGGTAATCGATGAGGGACGCACGCTTGTTCCGCTTCGCGCGGTGTTCGAGAAGGCGGGCGCGGTCGTTGACTGGAATCAGGAAACACAGACCGCTACGATTCAGCGCGGCAGCTATGTCGTGGAGGTTACATTGAATCAGCAGGTGCTGTACAAGAACGGCGAGGAGATAGCACTGGATGTTCCGGCAAAGATTATTAACGATCGCACCCTTATTCCGGTAAGAGCTATCGGAGAAGCTATGGATTTTGCCGTTACATGGGACGGCTTCCATTCGCAGGTGGTTGTTTCAACAGACGGTAAGCAGATGCGCCCGTATGCCGCAAGACGCTGGAGCTTCAGACCGCTTTCCGATGCGGCGGAATTTTACAGCGAGCAGTCGTTTGCGTGGCAGAATATAGATCTTGACGGCGACGGTTCGATGGATACGGTTTCATTCACTGTGTCAAATGATACTGCCTCGGAGCAGACTCCGCTCTTAATTATTAACGGCGAAAATCTTTCGGAGCTGATTAAGTTCCTTCCGAGTACGGATTCCTTCGCACTGGTTGATATTGACAAGAGCGACGGCACAAAGGAAATTGTTATTTCCTCAAACAGCGATAAACGCACCGCGTATTTCTTCAGATATTCGGGCAACACTCTCACGCCGATAATGAAGGGTGAGGAAAGAGCGACAATAACTTATCTGAAGCATTTATTCCTTGACCAGAAATCCTACATGCTTTCTGACCTTGAGGGTATAACATGGACAGATATTATGCTCACAGGCTCGGCATATCAGCTTGAAAAGAATATCATTACTCAGTATTATGTTTCAAACGCAGCGAACATAATTCCGAGAATGCTTGTTAACAGCTATGACGATGAGATGGTGTACAATGTTTATGACGTTAACGAATTCAAACCGGGTACTTATAAGGGCAAGGAGCCGGACAGATTAATAAAATCCTCGGAAATTGAAAGATTTACGGTTCAGAATATGTATATTGACAGCGTAAATCCGGAGTATGTCGAGTTCTTTGTCACTATTCCCGACGGTCCAAACATGGTAATTTCGCCATACAGACCGTAACGGAGTATTGTTATGATGAGAAAGATAAGAACGCTGCTGAGAGCTGCCGCGTCGGCTCTTATTGCGGCAGCGGCTTTGAACGCTGTGCCGGCATATGCTTATAATGTGGTTGACCTTCCGCCGGAAATGACAATGGCAGAGGCTTTGGAAATATACGATGTTTCCGAGATAAAGTCGGCAACTGTTTCGGAGCTTAATGATGATAAGTATATAACTCTTTCGGAGGACGAGATAAAGGATTTTTATTATTCGGCTCAGAATGTAAGCCTTGTCAGGCGCATAAATCCTACTCCCTTCCGGGGTATAAATGTAAATTTTTATACTGACAGCGGAGTAAAAACCTTTAATCTGACGTCGGGGGTTCAGATCGGCAGATACGGCAGTGACAACTATATGTGCTATGCCATGAAGGATGAGGATATGATGTATTATATGTATCTCGACTCCATGTATCATGAATCGGAAAACAAGCAGAGCGGTACTATAGTTGTTCCGAGAACAGAGAATGACTTTCTGAAGCTTCCGGAGGATCCGTGGGCGGTTTCATCTGTTCAGGAGGCTGCGGCGCGCTCATTGCTGCCGTATGAGCTTACATATAATTACAATTCATATATTTCAAGAGAATATTTCTGCAAGCTGCTCGGTAATTTCATCGCTGTAACGGCAGGCTATTCGTCAATTGAGAATTATATGATATATAACGGAATACCGTATGACACCGGCGCGTTTGCCGACTGTGCCGGCCGCGACAGCTCGATATGTATTTTGCATGCTTTGGGAATAGTAAACGGCAAGGACGGTGTTTATTTTGATCCGGAGGGAGTAATTACCCGTGAGGAGGCCGCGAAGCTTGTCACCGAAACGGCGAACAGATTCATATTCGTGAGAACGAATTACCGGCTTGAGTATGATGATCAGGATCAAATATCCGACTGGGCGCAGTTCTATGTGACATGGGTAACCGACAAGGGAATAATGGGCGGCGTTGACAGCAGCAATTTTGCGCCGAAGGATTATTATACCCAGCAGCAGGCAATCGCTACAATTACAAGATTATATAATGTGTGTAAATAAGGGGACAAAACAAATGGGAAAATTATTTGGAACAGACGGAATCAGAGGAATTGCGAATAAGGAGCTTACCGCAGAGCTTGCGTTTAAGACGGGGCAGTGCGGCGCATATGTGCTTACAAAGCATAAAAAGGGCAAACGTCCGAGAATTCTTATCGGAAAGGATACAAGAAAATCGGGAGATATGCTTGAGGCGGCTTTAACGGCGGGACTTTGTTCTGTTGGGGTAAAGGTAATTCCTTTGGGCGTGATTCCTACGCCGGCGGTTGCGTATCTCACACGCTATTACAAGGCTGACGCGGGAGTTGTAATTTCGGCGTCGCATAATCCGTGCGAGTATAACGGAATTAAGTTCTTTAACAGTGACGGCTACAAGCTTTCCGATGCTATCGAGGACGAGATTGAAGCGTACATAACCGGTGAAAAACAGATGAAGGAGCTTCCGACTCACGGTAAGGTTGGGTATGTAAGCGCAAACCACAACGCTGTTGAGGACTATGTGGCATTTGCCGTATCGACAATAGACTGCCGTCTGGACGGCATGAAGATTGCGGTAGACTGTGCAAACGGCGCAAGCTATCAGACTGCGTTTAAGGCGCTTAACAAGCTTGGCGCAAATGTTGAGGCTATTCATAACACGCCTGACGGAGTTAATATTAATAACGAATGCGGTTCGACGCATATGGCAAGCCTTCAGGCGTACGTCAAGTCAATCGGCGCGGACGTGGGAATTGCGTTTGACGGTGACGCCGACAGAATGCTGGCGGTTGACGAGAACGGAGAGCTTATTGACGGCGATAAGATAATGGCTGTATGCGCAAAGTATATGCAGGAGAACGGTACCCTGAAGCAGAACACGCTTGTCGCAACCGTAATGAGTAATTTAGGCTTGTTTATTGCGGGAGAGAAGCTTGGCATTAACATTCCGAGAACAAAGGTCGGCGACCGTTATGTGCTTGAGGAAATGCTTGCAAACGGCTATAATATCGGCGGCGAGCAGTCCGGACATATAATTTTCCTTGACCATAATACTACGGGCGACGGACTTGTAAGCGCGCTGCAATTCCTTGCCGTGCTGAAGAAAACAGGCATGAAGGCCTCCGAGGCGGCGTCGATTGTCGAGGTGCTTCCGCAGGTGCTGTGCAATGCAACGGTTAAAACGGAGAATAAAAACAGATACATGGAGGTTGCTGAAATTGCCGAGGCATGCGAGGCTCTTGAAAAGGAGTTTGCGGGCGAGGGCAGAGTGTTAATAAGACCGTCGGGAACAGAACCGCTTGTAAGAGTAATGATTGAAGGCAAGGATCAGAAGTATATCTCAAGGAAGGCAAAGGAGCTTGCCGATATGATTCAAAACCTTCTGGGATAACGGATAATGAAGGATATTATTACGAACGGAGCCGTACGGCTCGGACTTAACATTACCGGAAAGCAGACGGAGCAGCTTATAAGATATGCGCGGCTGCTGAAGGAATGGAATGAAAGAATGAATCTCACCGCGATAACCGATGACGAGGAGATTGCGGTGAAGCATTTCCTTGATTCGATGACCGCGCTTTGTACCGGTAAGGTCGGAACAAAGGTTATTGACGTCGGAACAGGCGCAGGCTTTCCGGGCTTGGTGCTTAAAATTATGAAGCCGGAAATTGAGCTTACGCTTTTAGACTCGCTTAATAAGAGGATAAATTTCCTTAAGGCCGTTTCGGAGGAACTGGGACTGACCGGTATAGAATTTATCCATGCCAGAGCTGAGGACGGAGGCAGAAACAGCGTGCTTCGCGCAGGCTTTGATACTGTTGTGTCAAGAGCTGTTGCAAATATGACGACACTTAGCGAATGGTGTATACCTTTTCTGCGTAAAAACGGTTATTTTCTTGCGATGAAGGGACCGCTTGCCGATGAGGAGCTGAACGGCGCACGCCGCGCGGTTTCAATTCTCGGAGGCAGGGTTGAGGACGTGTATGAAGCGGATATTCCGTTTTCGGAGCTGCATCATAAGATAATTGTGGTAAAAAAAGAACGACAGACTCCGATGAAATTTCCGAGAAAACCCGGTATTGCGGCAAAAACTTCTATCGAACAATGTTATAATCTGCGTAAATAATAAAAATTTGTCATTTTAAAGGAAAACCTGTCAGCAGGTTTTCCTTTACTTTTTTTAGGGGACGTGCTATAATAATTCATGTAAGGCAGATACATTAAGACGGTGTTTCCCAAGGCGCCGTTTACCCCCGATGTCTTACACCTTCCACCACCGAGTGCAGCATCGTCCGAAAACACGGGCGGTGCTGCCCGCCGCAAGGCGGTATAAGATACTTTTCATAGAAACAGCCTCAGCTTGTGCAGGCTGAAATACTATAGCTGCCGCCGCTCGTTTTGGGAACCGGGCAGCAGCCAATATCTTTCGGAGGACAATATGCAGACAATAAAAAAACCAAAGTCCGCGCTTCTGCCGATGTATCTCATTGCACCGAGCAAAATGCAGCCGCGGAAATATTTTGATGAAAAAAGACTTGAGAATCTTAAGCAGTCAATAGCAAAGTACGGATTGATTCATCCTGTCACGGTTCGGAGCATCGGCAAAGGAGAATTTGAGCTTGTGGCGGGGGAACGGCGGTTCCGTGCCTGTGAGCTGCTGGGAATGGAGGAAATTCCGGCTTTTATAGTGAATACGGAGGACAGAACATCGGCTCTGATGTCATTATCTGAAAATCTGTCGCGTGAGCCGCTTATTTTTACCGAGAAAGCAAACTGCATAAATGAGCTTATAGATACATATAAATATACCCGCGATGAGCTTTCGAATGAGCTTGGAGTGGGACTTGCCGATATATCGCTGTACCGTAAATACGCGCAGCTGCCGGTGCTTGCGAAACGGCTGATTCGTGAGTATGAGCTTTCGGAGCGTCACGTTGCCGCGGCATTAAAGCTGAATGAGCCGGAAAAAATTCTTGAGGCGCTGCAGAAGATTTGCCTTAACGGGCTTGACGCGAAGCAAAGTATGCAGATGGTAAAGGCAATGAAGGAGAACAGAAAGCAGCGTATACGGCGCATAAGGAATGTGCCGGCAGACGAGCGCTTTTTTAAAAATACGATACGCCGCGCGCTTGATATTGTGAGAAAGGGCGGCATAGACGCGGATTTGTCCGAAACGGAAACCGAATCCGGAACGGAAATAAAGATAAATCTTTTTACGGGCAAAAACGACAAAATTCTGAATAAAAATACACAGTATGCAGAAAAAAATACATGAAATACAAATTAAATTAAAAAATTCGTAAAATTCCCTTTACAAATTGTTTAAAATATATTATAATAAAATGGTATATTTATTAACGGAGGGATAATTAATGACAAATACTTGTATTATGATATCAATCGTTGTGTATCTTCTGATGGTGCTGGGGATAGGCGTTTGGTACTCAAACAAAAACAAAACGACCGATGATTTTTATCTCGGCGGACGTAAGCTCGGACCTTTTGTGACGGCAATGAGCGCAGAGGCGTCGGATATGAGTTCATGGCTGCTTATGGGACTTCCCGGAGTTGCATATCTTTCTGGACTTGCGGAGGCGTCATGGACGGCTATAGGACTGGCGGCAGGTACATATCTTAACTGGCTCATCGTTGCGAAAAGAATAAGAAGGTATTCGCAGAAATGCGGCGCGAACACAATTCCGGCATTTTTCTCGGCACGTTTCAGAGATAGTTCAAAGATTCTGAGCATTATTGCCGCATTGGTAATTATCGTATTTTTTGTACCGTACACGGCGTCGGGTTTTGTTGCGTGCGGTAAGCTTTTTAACTCGCTTTTCGGAATTAATTATATGACGGCTATGCTTATATGCGCGGCTGTAATCGTTGCATATACAATGCTCGGAGGATTTCTTGCCGCAAGCACGAGTGACTTTGTGCAGAGTATTGTAATGACGATTGCGCTTATTGCCGTTCTTGTGTTCGGTATAACAAGCGCGGGAGGCTTTGGCAATGTTATTGAGAATGCAAAGTCGCTCGAGGGATATTTTACGGTATGGCAGACGCATGACCCTTTAACCAATACCGGCTCGCCTTACAGCATACTCACAATTTGTTCGCTTATTGCATGGGGATTGGGTTACTTCGGTATGCCTCATATACTTCTGCGTTTTATGGCGATTGAGGATGCAAAGAAGCTTACTCTCTCAAGGAGGGTTGCTACAATATGGGTTGTAATTTCAATGGCGGTTGCCGTATTTATCGGTGTAATCGGACTCGGTATGGTTGCTAACGGGGCAATGGACTCGCTCGGTACGGTTCAGTCGGATACGGAGAGAATTATTGTTGTTATAGCAAAGCTTATAAGTGAGCATGGAGTGTTTGCCGCTCTTATGGCGGGTGTAATTCTTGCGGGAATTCTTGCGGCTACGATGTCAACCGCAGATTCACAGCTGCTTGCGGCATCGTCCTCGGTATCGCAGAATATCGTCAAGGAAAAGCTTGCTCCCAATATGAGCGAAAAGACAACAATGCTTGTTGCAAGATTAACCCTTATTATTATATCAATTATTGCCGTTTTCCTTGCAAGCAATGAGAACAGCTCTGTATTCAGGGTTGTATCGTTTGCATGGGCGGGCTTCGGCGGAGCGTTCGGACCTACAGTTTTATTTTCGCTGTTCTGGAAGAGAACAACAAAGTGGGGTGCGCTTGCAGGTATGGTTGTAGGCGGAGCAATGGTATTTATCTGGAAATTCGGTATTGCAAACCTCGGAGGAGTGTTTGCTATTTATGAGCTGCTCCCGGCATTTGTTGCAGGCTGTATCGCAATAGTTGTTGTAAGCCTTCTTACTCCGGCTCCGGAAAAGGAGATTATTGAGGAGTTTGAGGCTGTTAAAGCTATGAAGGATTAAGGAACCACTGATTAATTAACGCCTAACGGCTTAGCACGCATTGAACT